>NZ_JBHYHC010000202.1:0-11872 GCF_042738955.1 Umezawaea sp. NPDC059074 | reverse complement strand
CTTTCCAGCCTTGACAAGACGAAAGAGGGTGGGATAATTGGCGCAACCGGGGGTTAGCCCCCACCCCCCAACACCTTCACAAAACAAAGACTCAACGGATCATCCCGATAAGTCCCGAAGTTATCCATCCGCACATACCCACTGCTCTCGTACAAAGCGATCGCCTCAGGCTGGATAACCCCAGTCTCCAACACCATCCGCAACCGCCCAGCAGCAACAGCCGCCCGCTCCAACTCCGCCAACACGGCTCGGGCCAACCCCCGCCCCCGAGCCGCCTCCACGACGAACATCCGCTTGATCTCGGCATCCCCAGCCACCAGCGGAGCCTCAGGCACCCCGTCGTGCGCCCTCCACCCCCCACAAGCGACCGGAACCCCGTCCAAGTACCCCACGACGAAATACCCCAACGGCGCAGAGAACTCCTCCGGAGCAACAGGCGTCACGTCCTCATCGCCATACCGCTCCACGTAAACCTTCTGAACGCCTTCGACCAACAACACCGCGTCCGGATGGTCATACGCGACCGTGCATAGTTCCATACCAGCCAAGATACCTACCGCCAGTGCTCCCAACCAGGGGGTTTCTCGTACACCCGACCGTCAACGGTCACGCCACTCCCAGGCCGCACCGCCCCGATCATCTGCCACCCCTCAGGCACCACCGCAGGATCCGGAAAAGTAGCCACCAAAGCGTGGTCCTCCCCACCGGTGAGCACCCAGTGCCGAGCATCAGCCCCCAACGCCGAAGCCACGTCGATCAACCGCGGATGCGCCTCCAACAACTCCGTCCGCAAGTCGATCCCCACCCCCGAGGCATCAGCGATGTGCCCCAAATCCGCCAACAACCCATCCGACGTGTCGATCATCGAGGTGGCACCAGCCGCCGCAGCCTCAGGCCCAGCCGCGTAAGGCGGCTCAGGACACCGCTGAGCCCCCACGACCGCCACAGGCGACCGGAACCCCCGACTCAGCACAGCCAACCCCGCAGCGGCCCACCCGAGCTTCCCGCACACGGCGACCACATCCCCCACCTGCGCCCCGGACCGCAGCACGGGCTCTAGTCCATTGAGGTCCCCCAACGCAGTAATGGAGATCACCAATGTCTCCGAACTCACCATGTCGCCCCCGACGACCCCCGCCCCGGCCACAGCGGCCTCCTGCCACAACCCGGCCGTGATCCCGTCGATCACCGAAGCAGGCGTGTCCGCCGGACAGGCGAGTCCGATCAGGAGCGCCGTCGGCAACGCCCCCATCGCCGCGATGTCGGACATGTTGACCGCGGCGGCCTTCCTCCCGACGTGCTCGGGAGATGACCAGTCGAGTCTGAAGTGGACGTTCTCGACCAACACATCGGTGGACGCGATCACCCGACCGTCGGGCGCGGCGACGACGGCCGCGTCGTCACCTGGCCCGAGCAGCGTCGTGGGCGGCTGCGTCCGACCGGCCGTCACTCGGCGGATGAGACCGAACTCACCCACTTCAGCGACCGTGTCCGCGTCTTGCGGCGGGTCCGGACGCAAGATTGCCTCCCATTCTGAGCATTCGGAACTCCAACTGCGGTACGTTGCTGGTCAAGTTCCTACCCCGACCTAACCTGTCGCGACGAAGGGGCACGCCGTGGTGCACGCATACATCCTCATCCAGACCGAGGTCGGGAAGGCAGCCGCCGTCGCGGGGGAGATCGCCGGTATTCCGGGGGTTTCGTCCGCGGAGGACGTCACGGGTCCGTACGACGTGATCGTTCGGGCGGACGCCGACACCGTCGACCAGCTCGGCCAGCTCGTGGTGGCCCGCATCCAGAACGTGGAAGGGATCACACGGACCCTGACCTGCCCGGTAGTCAACTTGTAGCGACGTGCTGTCATAGGGCCGTGCCACAGGATCAGCCGACCGAATCCGAGTCCGTCTCGTCGTTGCCCCGACCGCTGCTCGCCGTGGCCATCGGCCTCCCGGTGCTGCTGGCGGTCGCGGTGGCGGCGGTCGGGCTCGTGCTCGGCACGTCGGGTGCCGCTGACCCCGCCCTGCCCACCGCCGGGAACTCCGGTCCGCTGGCGCTCGTGCCGGTGACCGCGCCCGCCGCGGAGTCCCCCGAGTGCGCCACGCTGCTGGGCAAGCTCCCGCTCAGCGTGGTGTCCGACGGGGCGACGCTGCCGCGCCGGGACCTCGCCTCGCCCGCGCCTCCTGGCGCACTGGCGTGGGGCGACGCCCAACACGACCCGCTCGTGCTGCGCTGCGGCCTCGACCGGCCAGGCGAGCTCACGCCGACCGCGCAGCTGCGGGTGATCTCGGACGTGCAGTGGCTGGAGGTGCGGGGCTCCGAGTCGTCGACGTGGTTCGCCGTCGACCGGCCGGTGTACATCGCCCTCACCGTCCCGTCGAGCGCAGGGACGGGACCGCTCCAGGACGTGTCGACGACGATCCGCGACTCGCTCCCGAAGGGCCCCGTCCAGACGCAAGGCTGACGACGGCTCAGCGCAGGCCGGTGCCGCGGGCGATCGCGGTCTCGACGAGGGTCGTCAGCAGGGTCCGGTAGTCGACCCCGGTGACGGCCCACATGCGCGGGTACATCGAGATGGGCGTGAAGCCGGGCATGGTGTTGATCTCGTTGATCACCAGCTCGTCGTACTCGGTGACGAAGAAGTCGACCCGCGACAGGCCCTGGCAGTCGAGCGCGCGGAACGCGGTGATGGCCATCGCCCGCAGCCGGTCGGTCAGGTCGTCCTCGAGCTTCGCCGGGATGTCGAACTCGCACACGTCGTCGAGGTACTTCGAGTCGAAGTCGTACCAGTCGACGGACCCGCCGACGACCCGCAGCTCGGCGGGCAGCGACGCCTCGACCCGGCCGTCGGGGAACTCCAGGACGCCGCACTCGACCTCGCGGCCGACGACGGCGGACTCGATGATGACCTTCGGGTCGGTCTGCCGGGCGAACGCGATGGCGTCGTCGAGCTGCGCCCAGTCGACGACCTTCGAGATGCCGACCGACGAGCCCGCGCGGCACGGCTTCACGAACACCGGCAGGCCGAGCGTCTCGCGCTGCTCGGGGCTGAGCGTGGCCTGGCCGCGCTTGAGCACCTCGAACGTGCCGACCGGCAGCCCTTCGGCCTGGAGCAGCTTCTTCGTGTACTCCTTGTCCATGGAGACGGCGCTGGCCAGCACGCCCGGCCCCACGTAGGGCACGTCCGCCAGCTCCAGCAGGCCCTGGATGGTGCCGTCCTCGCCCCACGCGCCGTGCAGCAGCGGGAAGACCACGTCGACGCCCTCGACGACGACACCGGGCTCGGTGGGCACCAGTGCGCCGCCACCGGCGGGCACGAGCGAGGCCAGCGTCGGCATCTCGCGGTCCTTGATCGTCAGCGCGACCTGGTCGTCGGCGCCGATCACCCAGGCGCCTTCGGCCGTGATGCCCACCGGGACGACCTCGAAGCGGTCGCGGTCCAGGTTCGGCAGCACGCTTCCGGCGGAAACGCAGGAGACGGTGTGCTCGGTGCTCCGGCCGCCGAACACCACGGCGACCCTGGTCTTGCGCTGTGTCATGAGGCCCGAGACTACCCGGATGGGTTAACGCGGCGGAGCAGCGGCGATGAGCAGCTCGACCAGCGCCGGGAGGACCGAGATCAACTGCTCCCGCGAGCACGCGGCGTAGCCGATGGCGACCCCGTGGACCCTCGGCCGCCCGGCGTGGTGCCGGGCGAGACCGTCGAGCCGGAAGCCCCGCAGCTCGGCCGCGGCCAGCAGGTCCTGCTCCGCCTGGTCGGTCGGCACCTGCACGACGACGTGCGCGCCCGCGTCGTCGCCGAGCACGGACACGCCCGCCGCGGCCAGCGCCTCCACCAGCAGCGCCCGCCGTTCGGACAGCTCGCGGCGCAGCTTGCGCAGGTGCCTGCCCAGGTCGCCGTGCCGGGCCAGCTCCACGACCACGCGCTGCCCGGCGGGCGCGGGCCCGGTGCCGGTGCGGTCGCGGTGGGCGAGGACGGCGCTGGCGATCGACTCCGGCGCGACCATCCAGCCGGTGCCCAGGGTCGGCGTGAGGATCTTGCTGGTCGTGCCGAGGTGCACGACCACGTCCGGCGCGAGCGCGGCCAGCAGCGGCAGCGGGGCCACGTCGTAGCGGAGTTCGCCGTCGTAGTCGTCCTCGATGATCAGCCACCCGTCGCGGCGGGCCCGTTCCACCAGCGCGACCCGGCGGCCCGCGGACATCCGCCCGCCCAGCGGGTACTGGTGCGCGGGCGAGCAGTACACCGCCCGCACGCCCTTCGGCACGCCCTCCACCAGCAGGCCCTCGGCGTCGACCGGCGCGGGCACGACCCGCAGGCCCGCCGCGCGCATCGCGCCGACCGCGCGCTGGTAGCCGGGCTCCTCCACGGCCACCGCGTCACCGGGCTTGAGCACGGCCGCGGCCAGCTCGGTCAACGCCGCCGTCGTGCCGCCGGTGGCCAGCACCAGCTCCTCGCGCAGGCCGCCGAGCACGGCGAGGCCGCGGTGCCGCAGCAGGTGCTCGGCGACGACCTCGCGGTACTCCGGCAGCCCGCCGCGCTGGGGGCGCAGCAACGGCATCGTGTCCGCCGCGGCCCGCCACGCCCGCCGCCACGCCGCCTTGTCCAGCCCGCCCGCCCACGGCGCTCCGGGAGCCAGGTCGACGACCTCGCGCGGCGCGGGTGTCGGAGTCGGGCGCTTGGTGCGACCCTTGAGCGCGCCCGGCGGGGTCGTGGTGATGTAGGTGCCGCTGCCGTGCCGACCGGCGATCCAGCCCTCGGCGTGCAGCTGCTCGTAGGCCGCCGCCGTGACGGTCCGGCTGACGCCGAGGCGTTCGGCCAGCGCCCTGGTGGACGGCAGCCGGTCGCCCAGGCGCAGCCTGCCCTCGGCGGCGGCGGTGCGCATGGCGTCCGCGAGCTGCACGGCGAGCGGTTCGGGCGACGACCGGTCGAGCGTGACCGGGAACGCGGTGTCGGACAAAGTGGCACTTCCGAATACGTTGGAATTGGTACTTCTAGGATGCCACTTTTCCGGCGAGAGTGGGGGCATGACCTTGTCGCCCACGCCCCGCAGCACCATCAAGCGCGGCAAGAACCGCGCCGCGACCGACCGCTCCGAGCTGTACGCGGTGCTCGACGCGGGCCTGGTGTGCCACCTCGCCGTCGTGGTCGACGGCGCGCCGGTCGTGCTGCCGACCGGGTACGGCCGCGACGGCGACACCCTCTACCTGCACGGCTCCACCGGCGCGCGAACGCTGCGCGAGGCGGCGGCGGGGCTACCGGTGAGCGTCGCCGTGACCCTGCTCGACGGGATCGTCTACGCGCGCTCGGTGTTCGACCACTCGATGAACTACCGGTGCGCCGTCGTGCACGGCGTGGCGACGCCGGTGACCGATCCCGCGGCGAAGTCCCACGGGCTGCGAGTGCTCGTCGAGCACCTGTCGCCCGGATCGTGGGACTACGCCCGGCAGCCCACGCCACGCGAGCTGGCCGCCACGGCCGTGCTCGCGTTGGACCTCACCGAGGCGTCGGTGAAGATCCGCACGGGCCCGCCGAGCGACGAGGAGTCGTCCTCCGCGTGGGCGGGCGTGCTGCCCGTCGTGACGACCTACGGGACACCGGAGCCGTGCCCCCTGCTCGCCGAGGGCACGGCCGTGCCGGAGCACGTCAGCGGACGGCGGTAGGCCCGTCGACCGGGTCGAAGCGGAACGGCGTCATGGCCCGGCCACCGTCGCGGTACACGTGGACGGACACGGCCGGATCCGGCCCGTCGTTGCGCACCCGGTGCACGTAGTTCGGCCCGAACACCCGCGACTGGCCCGCGTGCAGGCTGTGCAGCACCTGCGCGTGCGCCGTCGCCACCGTCTCCGTCAGGAAGCCGCTGACCAGCGTGAACGCGCCGGTGGAGCCGCCGTGGTCGTGCAGGTCCGTCTCCTGGCCGGGGAGCCAGCTCATCAACCACACCTCCTCGTCGGCGGTGCGCTCCACGAGCGCGGCGAACCGCTGGTCGGGGTCGTAGCGGAGGAGGTGGCGCCAGCGGTCGCGGTCGGCGGCGACCCCGAGCGCGATGCGCACCGGGTGCGCGGCGGCACGGGACTCGGGCAGGGCAAGGGTGTTCTCGGGAACGGCGAACATGGGGTGAGGTCCTTCGGGGATCAAAGCGGCACCGGTCTTTTAGGGACCGGCAGGGCGCGAGACGATCACCAGGAAGGACAGAGCGCGCTGGAGACGAGGCTGAGGTCGATGTGACCCCGCCCGTCGATCATCGCGCGCAACAACATGCCGCGGATTCTCGCAGCCCTCGCAGGACCGCTCAACCACGTCCCACGGACTGGGAGGGGTGCCACCCGGTCGAGCGACCTTCGGCGTGGCTGGAGTTGGGGTGCAGTCGGCTCGCAGCTCGGGCGGGACATACCTCGGTTGCCGCGCCACGACCAGCCATTCCGGCGGGTGCGCTTGATCGCCGGGCCACCGCTCGCGATTCCGGCGCGGGCACCTGGCCACGGCCCCGATTCCGTCGCGGACACATCCGGCTGGCCACGGCCAGCAGTTCCAGCGAGACGCACCTGACTGCCCGGCCACTCCCCCGGAGCACGCCGGGCAGCCGGTCTACGGCTCACAGTTCCAGCGAAACACGCCTGGCTGCCAGCCATTCCCCGGAGCACACCGGGTCGCCAACCGCCGCTCACAGTTCCATCAGAGGCACCGGGTTTTCAGGCCGCCGCAGCGATCGGTGCGAGTCTGAGCTGCCAGACTGTGGTGCGCATTTCCTGCTGGGGCCAGGTCTCGACCAGCCATTCCCGCAGAGCACGCCCGACCGCCGGACCACAGCCGCAGCTCCGACGGGGACGTGCCTGGTTTGCCGAACCCGCCGCTCGCGAACCCTGGCCAGGCACGGCCGATTGCCGCGCCTGGGACCGGATTCGCGCAGGCCATCGACTCCCGTTGGACAGCGCCGAGCGGGAGTCCCCCGGTCGTGAGAAACCCCCCGATTCACACGCTAGACCTGGGGTCCGACAGTTTTGAGTGGTCGACGGAGCCGCTCCTGAGGGCCGGTTACCCCCAGGAGTCGCGAAAAGAGACGGGGTTCACCCGGTTGGCCATGGGTGGACCGGTGGGAATGAGGGGTGTCGAACGGGTGATGGGGGTCAGGTCAGGGCGGCCAGGACGTCGGTGACCAAGTCCGTCGTGTCTTCGCAGCCCGCGGACAACCTGACCAAGCCCTCGGGTACCGGGTCGCCCCACTGGGCGCGGCGGTCGAGGCTGGTGTGCAAGCCGCCGAAGCTGGTGCTCGCGGCGATGAGGCTGGATTTCGACAGGAACGTGTCCACGGCTGTGATGTCGGGGAGTTCGAAGGTGAGCACGCCGCCGAAGCGGCGCATCTGCCTTGCCGCCAACGCGTACGCCTCGTCCTGCGGGGCTCCTGGCCAGCGCAATCCCGTCACCGCCGGGTGGACGCGGAGGACGTCGTAGAGAGCCGCGGCGTTCGCGGCCTGGCGGGTGAGGCGCAGGTCGAGGGTGCCCAGGCCGCGGTGGGCCAGCCAGGCCTCGAACGGGCCGGGGATGGCGCCGCTGACCGTTCGGGCGCCGCGCAGGCGTTCGGCGAGCACACCGTCCGTTGTGGACACGTGCCCCAAGAGCACGTCGCTGTGACCCGCGACGGCCTTCGTGTCGCTGGCCACCACGACGTCCGCCCCCAGCCGCAACGGCTGCTGCCCCAACGGGGTCGCCGTCGTGTTGTCGACCGCCACCAGCGCGCCCGCGGCGTGGGCGGCCTGGGCCAGAGCGGCGATGTCGCACACGTCCAGGCCGGGGTTGGACGGGGTTTCCAGCAGCACCAGCGCGACGCCGTCGAAGTCCGGCCACGGGCCCGCCGTCGGGACCTCGCGGACGACCACGTCCATGTGCTCCGCCACGAACTTCCTGGTCAGGAAGTAGCCGTCGGCGGGCAGCACGACCGTGTCGCCGGTGCGCAGCACCAGCCGCAGCAACGTCGAGATGGCCGCCATGCCGGACGGGAACAGGACGCACTCGCCGCCGTCCAGCTCGCCGAGCGCCGACTCCAGCGCGCGCCACGTCGGGTTGCCCGCGCGCCCGTAGGTGTCCTCGCCCATGAGGTGGAACGCCGACGCGAACACCGGGCTGCCCATGAAAGCGCCGCCGGGCAGGCGTTCCGGAGCACCCGCGTGCACGACCCGCGTGCCGTCCCCGTACTCGGAGTTCACTGGCGTTCCGCCTTCGGCTCGCGTCCGATCAGGGCCGCGCCGAGCGTGCGCGGGTTCATCCCGTCGTGGCACACCATGTGCACGCCGTCGGTCAACGGCATGTCGACGCCGTGCCGCTGCGCGAGTTCCCGGATGGAGGAGCAGGACTTCACGCCTTCGGCGACCTGCCCGTGCGCGGCTTCCTGCGCCTGGGCCAGGCTTTCACCCAGCCCCAGCCGGTGGCCGAACGTCCGGTTGCGCGACAGCGGGGACGCGCACGTGGCCACGAGGTCGCCGAGGCCCGCCAAACCGGCGAACGTCAACGGGTCCGCGCCGAGCGCCTCGCCGAGGCGGGCGGTCTCCGCGAGGCCGCGGGTGATGATCGACGCCATCGTGTTGTCGCCGAACCCGAGCCCCGCGGCCATGCCGCACGCCAGGGCGATCACGTTCTTGCACGCGCCGCCGAGTTCGCAGCCGACGACGTCGGTGATGGTGTACGGCCGGAAGTAGCCGTTCGAGCAGGCCTGCTGGAGCGCGACCGCGCGGTCGTGGTCGGTGCACGCGATGACCGTCGCCGTGGGCTGCTCGGCCGCGATCTCCTTGGCCAGGTTGGGCCCGGACACGACGGCGACCTGGTCCTCGGGCACGCCCGCGACCTCGACGATCACCTCGGACATCCGCTTGAGCGTGCCCAGTTCGACGCCCTTGGCGAGGCTGACCAGCGTCGCGCCCTCGGGCAGCGAGTCCCGCCAGCCCACCAGGTTCGCCCGCAGCGTCTGGCTCGGCACGGCCAGCACCACGGCCTGCGCGC
This sequence comes from Umezawaea sp. NPDC059074, assembly GCF_042738955.1. Classification (NCBI taxonomy): domain Bacteria; kingdom Bacillati; phylum Actinomycetota; class Actinomycetes; order Pseudonocardiales; family Pseudonocardiaceae; genus Umezawaea; species Umezawaea sp. NPDC059074. The sequence goes on along the minus strand of NZ_JBHYHC010000202.1, from coordinate 2,883 downwards.
CGTCCAGCGCCTTGTCCACCTCCGTGGTGGCGCTGAGGTTCGACGGCAGCTTGGTGCCGGGGAGGTAGTCCTCGTTGATCCCGGACCCGTTGACCGACTCGGCCACGGACTCGCGCCGCGCCCACAGCACGACCTCCGGTCCGGAGTCGGCGATCACCTTCGCGAAGGCGGTCCCCCACGACCCGGCGCCCAGCACGGCCACCCGTTGCACGCTCATTCAGTCCTCGTCCCGGTCGGTCCGTGCGGTGGAGGCGTGGAAGCCCTCCGGAGCCTGTTCCCCTCGGATCTCCGCGAGGAGGTCCTTCACCTCGCCCATCAGCAGGTCCGTCACCTCGCGCAGCAGCGCGAGCGTTTGCGGGCGCTCGCGGTACTCGGTCAGGTCGACCGGCTCGCCGAGTCGCGTTTCGACGGTCTTGCGGGGCAAGGGCCGGAACCTCTTGTGGTAGCCGTCGTAGATCTCCCTGGTGCCCCACCGGGCGACCGGGATGACCGGGCCGTCGTGCTGGAGCGCCAGCCGGGCCACGCCGGTGCGCGAGGTCATCGGCCAGCCGTCGGGGTCGCGGGTGATCGTGCCCTCCGGGTAGATCACCACGACCTGGCCGGTCGCCAACGCCTGGTGGGCCGCGCGCAGGCTCTGCTGGGCGTCGGTCGTGCCGCGGTACACCGGGATCTGCTTGGCGCCGCGCAGGATCGTGCCCATGACCGGCACGTCCCACAGGCTGTGCTTGCCGAGGAAGTGCGGGACGCGGCCGTGGCTGTGCACGAACACCGCGTCGTAGCAGGGGTCGAGGTGGGAGACGTGGTTCATCACCAGGAGCGCGCTGCCCCGTGACGGCAAGCGCTCGCCGTGCACCGTCCGCCGCTTCCCGAGCGCCGCGGACATCGGGTACACGATCGCCGCGGCGACCCCGACCCAGAAGCCGCCCTTCTCCCTGACCACGTGTTCTCCCTCGACTCGTCCACCGCGGACCTGGAGTGTTCCTCGGGTGCCCCGGCCAGGTCCAGCCGACATCAGGGAGTATGGCGAGGTGCGCCGCCAAGTTGACCTCGTGGTACCCGTCAAGACGCTCGACCGGGCCAAGACCAGGCTGCTGGGCGCGGCCGACTGCGGCGGGGGCGACCCCGGCGCGCACGCCGCGCTGGCCTTGGCCCTCGCGCTGGACACGATCACGGCCGCCGTGAAGGTCGTCCGGAACGTCGTGGCGGTCACGTCGGACCCGGCGGTGGTCGCCGAACTCCGCGCGCTCGGCGTCGAGTCGGTGCCGGGCCCGGACGGCCTCAACCCCGCGCTGCACCACGCCGCCGCGCTGCTGCGCGCCCGCGACCCGCGGTCCGTGGTGGGCGCGTTGCAGGCCGACCTGCCCGCGCTGCGCGCCGACGAACTGGCCGCCGCCGTCGACTCCGCGACCGGCCGCGCGTTCTGCCCGGACCGCCAGGGCACCGGCACGACACTGCTGCTGTCCGCACCCGGCGGCGACCTCGACCCGCGCTTCGGCGTCGGCTCGGCCGACGCGCACACGGCGTCCGGCGCGGTCGCGCTGCTCGGCCCGTGGCCGTCGCTGCGCACCGACGTGGACACGGCGGAGGACCTGGCGCTGGCGGCGGAACTGGGGCTGGGTTCGCGGACGGCCGCGCTGCTGCCGGTCTGCTAGGAGCAGCGGCCGACGACCGGGGCGTCCCGCAACCCCGACCTCTTGGCCATCCGGCCGACCACGGCGCCGTCGTCGTCGATGGCGACCGCGTCGATCCGCGCGTCGCCCGCGACCGGGAACTCGGCCTGGAGCGCTCCCCCGCGCCACACCGACGCCTTCCCCGCGGGCATGCCCTCCAGCAGCCCGTTCACGACGCCGAGGACCTGACCGGACGAGTTCACGTCGAGGGCGGAACTGGTCGGGTGGACGCGCACCACGTGCCCGTCGAGGTCCCACTCCACGAGTTCGAGCACGGGGCGTTCCGTCTGGCCCGTGCCGACCACGGCACCGCCGCCCAGCGCGACCGGCGTGACGTCGAGCCACTCGTCCCGCTGGTCGAGCGCGGTCCACGTCCCGTCGGGACGGCCGACGAAGCCGCGGTTCCGGCCGTCGGGCACCTCCCGGCCCGCGACGAGCACGGTTCCGTCGTCGGCCAGCGCCACCGGAAAACCGCCGAGGAACGGGACCTCGATCTCCTCCACGGCGTCGGGCCGGTCCGCGGGCCAGCGCACCGGGTGCTGGTGGCGGTCCTCGTCGGCGTCGCCGCTCCCGTCCGGGACGGCCCAGCCGACGACCTCTCCGGCGCCGTTCACCGCGACGGCCCTGACGTAGTAGCCGTCCGGCTCGGGGAGCCGCTCCCACCCGCCGTCGCGGTACCGCACCGGGTGATCGCCCGCCTCGCCGACGACCACCCCGCTCGCGGTGACGGACCGGGGCTTGGGTCGACCGCCCGAACGCCGAACCGAGCAGGGTCGCCCGTCCGTCCTGCCAGAGCACGACCTCCTGCGGGCCGTTGTCCTCCGGGGAGAACGCGCGGCCGACGTAGGTCCCGCGGCCGTCCGAGGCCTCGACCACCGCCCAGTCCCGGCCCGGCGGCAGCGGCAGGTCCGACCAGGACCACGAGCACGACCCGGTCCGGACCTCCGGCGCGTCGGCCGTGCACGACGCCAGGACCAGAGCCGCCAGCAGTGCGACAAACGCATGATTCCCCCTGAGCCACCGTACCGACGCGGCGACGGGCTGGGCTAGCGTCGGCCGCATGATCGAGCAGGCGACCGTGAGCGCCTTCCACACCGACGGCTCGGCGACCGTGCTGCGCGACGACGGGCTGCTCGTCGACGTCTCCGCGGAGGCCGTCGCGGCCGGGGCGTGGAGGGCGTTGCGACCCGGCCAGCGCGTCACTCTCCGTCGC
>NZ_JBHYHC010000201.1:0-12058 GCF_042738955.1 Umezawaea sp. NPDC059074 | reverse complement strand
GAGACAGGGACACCACGAGGTTGCGCACCAACGGCACCTTGTACCCGTTGTGCGCCAACGGCTTCGCCGCCGCCAGCTCGGCGTCGGCGGCGTCGCCGAACGCGGCGGGCGTCGCGGGTCCGCCGAGCAGCGCCCGCTCGGCCGCGTACGCGCGCCACGGCCGGGAGGCCACCGCGCCGAACGCGATCCGCACGTCCCGGACGAGACCGTCCTCGACGGTGAGCGCCGCCGCGATCGACCCGGTGGCGAACGCGTACGACGCGCGCTCCCGGACCTTGCGGTAGCGGGACCGGGCCGCGACCGGGGCCGCGGGCACCGTGACGTGGGTGATCAGCGCGCCCGCGGGCAACGCCGTCTCGACGTGCGGGGTGTCGCCGACCGGCAGGTAGAAGTCCGCCAGCGGCAGCTCGCCGGGACCGTCGACCGTCTCGTACGCCACGACCGCGTCGAACGCCGCCAGCGCCACGCCCATGTCGGACGGGTGGGTGGCGACGCAGTGGTCGGACGCGCCGAGGATCGCGTGGTTGTGGTGCTCGCCCGCGATGGCCGGGCAGCCGCTGCCGGGCACCCGCTTGTTGCACGGGCGGCTGACGTCGGCGAAGTAGCCGCACCTGGTGCGCTGCAACAGGTTCCCGCCGACCGTGGCGATGTTGCGCAGCTGCCCGGACGCGCCCGCCAGCACGGCCTGCGACAGCGCCGGGAAGCGCTGCCGGACCTCGGGGTGGACCGCGAGGTCGCTGTTGGTGACGGTCGCGCCGATGACGAGCGAGCCGTCGGCCCGCGCGTCGACCCCGCCGAGTTCGAGCTTGCGGACGTCGACCAGCAGGTCGGGGTTCTCCACCCCGGCCTTCATCAGGTCGACGAGGTTCGTGCCGCCGCCGAGGAACCGGGCGGCGGGGTCGCCCGCGAGCAGGGAGACCGCTTCGCGGACCCCGGTCGCGCGGCTGTAGCCGAACTCCTTCACACCGTCACCTTCGTCTCTTCGCTCGCACGGGCCACCGCGCGCACGATGGCCGAGTAGGCCCCGCACCGGCACAGGTTCCCGCTCATGCGCTCGCGGATCTCCGCCGCGTCCAGCGGGGCGGGGTCCGCGTCGGGCCGCACATCGTCGGTGGCGGCGCTCGGCCAGCCCTCCGCGTGCTCCCGGATCACGGCGACGGCCGAGCAGATCTGGCCGGACGTGCAGTAACCGCACTGGTAGCCGTCCAGTTCGAGGAACGCCTCCTGCACGGGGTGCAGGCCGTCCTCACTGGCGATGCCCTCGATCGTGGTGATCTCGGCGCCCTCGGCCGCGACCGCGAGTTGCAGGCAGGACACCGCTCGCCTGCCGTCCTCCAGCACGGTGCACGCGCCGCACTGGCCCTGGTCGCAGCCCTTCTTGGTACCGGTCAAGCCGAGGTTCTCCCTCAGCGCGTCGAGGAGCGTGGTGCGGTTGTCGACGGTGAGCGCGTGCGTCTCCCCGTTGACCCGCAACGAGATGTCACTGCGCGTGGTGGGTGGCACAGTCGGTCCTCTCGAACTCGGGTGTTTCGCGTGCCTTTGTCACATCTGTCTCACTTGGAGGCCCTCGAACCCCTAAAGTGGAGGGCACTCTCACTTATCGAGGCTAAGTGATAGCAGTCTCCGCTTGCAACCTGAAAAGGAGCCGACCGCATGGGCAGGATCGAGGGCCGCCCGCTCCGCGCCGACGCGCGGCGCAACCGCGACAAGATCCTCTCCACAGCGGTCGTGATGTTCGCCCGCGACGGCCTGGACGCCACCCTCGACCGCATCGCGAAGGAAGCTGGCGTCGGCCCGGCCACGCTCTACCGCAACTTCCCGACCCGCGAAGCCCTGATCGAAGCCGCCTACCGCAGCGAGTTGCGCAAACTCTGCGAGGCCTCCGCCGAACTCCTGGACACCCTGCCGCCGGCGCAGGCGCTCCGGGCGTGGATGGGGCGGTTCATCGACTACGCGAACGCCAAGATCGGCATGGCCGACGCCCTGCGCGCCCTGATCGACTCCGGCGTGAACCCGTACGACCACACGAGGGAGATGATGCTCACCTCCGTCACGAGCCTGCTGGAAGCGGGGGGAGCGGACGGCAGCGTCCGACGGGACGTGTCGGCGTCGGACGTCGTGGCGAGCCTGACGGGGATCGCCATCGCCTCGGGAAAGCCGCCGCAGTTGGACTTGGCGGAACGGTTGCTGGACCTGCTGATGGACGGCTTGGTGGCCAGCCGGTAGGGGTTGGTGTTCCGGGCGGGTGTCCTTGGTTGGTGTCCTGGGTGGAGGGACCGTTCACACGGGCATGGGCCACGGGGTCGGCTGAACGGACCGTTCATGCGGGGCGGGATTGCCGGGTCGGCTGAATGGACCGTTGATGCCGGCTTTGGGCTCATGAAGGCGGCCGAACGGACCGTTCACGCGGGGGGTTCGGGTTGTCGGTGTGGCTTAACGGACCGTTCGTGTAGCGAACTGGGCTCCTGGGGCGTTGAGCGGGCCGTTCACGTGGGAAGTCCGAGTTGCGCGGGCGGCTGAACGGACCGTTCACCCGCATCCACCGCCCTCCTGGCAACCGTGTTTTAAATCAGTTGCTTGACTCCGAGAAGCGACACAGCTTCACTAATCGGACATCGAGTCCGATCAGGACGGTGGGTGGTCCTCGTGTGGCAGCCTGCGGGGACTGGGGAGCGGTGGCTGTCCGGAGTGGCTGTACGGTGGTGATCGTGGTGACTGACCTGGGTAGAACCCCGCGGGCGGAGCAGGTTGGGGCTACTCGTGGGCACATCCTGCGGACCGCGGAGCGGCTCTTCGCCGAGCAGGGGCTCTACGCGGTGTCGAACCGGCAGATCAGTGCCGCCGCCGGGCAGGGCAACAACGCCGCTGTCGGCTACCACTTCGGCACGAAGGCCGATCTCGTGCGGGCGATCGTGCGGCGGCACCAGGCGCGGATCGAGCCGTTGCGGATGGACGCTGTGATCGCCGCCGGGGAGTCCGACGACGTGCGCGTGTGGGTGGACTGCCTGGTGAGGCCGGTCGCCACGCACCTCGCCTCGCTCGGGGACCCGACGTGGTTCGCGCGGTTCGGGGCGCAGGTCACGACCGATCCGGCTTTTCGCGGGATCATGGCCGAGGAGGCGTTGGCCACGCCGTCGCTGCGGCAGGTCGTGGACCGGTTGGGCCGCTGCCTCGCGGACGTGCCCGCCGAGGTGCGCGCCGAGCGCGGCGACATGACCCGGCACCTCATGGTCCACTGCTTCGCCGAGCGCGAGCGGGCACTGGCCGAGAACAGCGGCACGCCGCGGTCGTCGTGGGACGAGGCCGCCACCGGGGTCGTCGACGCGGTCACCGGCCTGTGGCTCGCGCCCGTCACTCCTCGCGGCTGACCGATCACGGGCAGGTGAGCGCGCACACCTGACGCGGAATTAAGTCAGTCGCTTGACTCAATCGGCAAAACTCGCTTAGCTGGACCTCGTCCGAGATCAACACGGAGGAGGTCGCGGTGCCACGCGGTGAGGCCGATCAGGTTCTCTACTACCCCATCCCGTCCCCGGAAGCCCTGGAACCGCCCGCGGAGTGGGCGGAGCTGAGGGACCGGTGCCCGGTCGCGCACGTCCGCCTCCCCAGCGGGGACGGGGCGACGCTGCTGACGCGCTACGACGACGTGAAGCAGGTGCTGGCCGACCCGCGGTTCCGCAGGCGGCTCGACGCGCCGGACGCGGCCCGCATCGCCGCGAACGAGTCCGGCGGCGTGTTCAACGGGGCGCTGGGCAAGGCGATGCCCGACGAGACGCACCAGCAGTGGCGGCGGATGGTCGGCAAGTGGTTCACCGCCAAGCGCATGACCGCGCTCCGGCCCGGCATCGAGGCCATGGCGGACAAGCTGATCGACGACATGGTCGCGACCGGTCAGCCTGCGGACCTCAAGGCGGCACTGGGTTTCCCGCTGCCGGTGTGGGTCATCTGCGACATGCTCGGCGTGCCGGAGAGCGACCGCGACAAGTTCGCCTACTGGTCGAACACCCTCCTCAGCCTCACCCGCTACACGCAGGCCGAGATCGACGTGGCGCAGGCGGAGTTCCGCGACTACATGTCCGCGCACATCGCGGCCACGCGGGAGAACCCCGGCGACGACCTGGTGAGCGAGCTGATCGCGTCCGCCGCGGGCGCGGGCCACGTGCTGCCGGACGAGGCGCTGCTGTCCACGGCGCAGGGCCTGCTGGTCGCCGGGCACGAGACCACCGCGAACATGATCGGCAAGATGGTCGGGATGCTGCTGGCCGACCGCAGCCGGTGGGAGGCGTTGCTGGCGGACCCGTCGCTGGTGCGCACCGCCGTGGAGGAGGCGCTCCGGCTGGACGCCAACCCGGGTTTCGGCATCCCGCGCTACATCACCGAGGACGCCGAGGTGGGCGACGAGGTCATCCCGCGCGGCACGACGGTCGTGTGCAGCCTGGCCGCCGCCAACCGCGACGAGACCACGTTCGAGAACGCCGCCGAGATGGCGTTGGACCGCAGCCCGAACGCGCACCTGGCCTTCGGGTTCGGCTCGCACTCGTGCCTCGGGCAGTCGTTGGCCCGCACCGAGTTGCAGGCCGTGCTGGACGTGCTGCTGCGCCGCCTGCCAGGGCTGGAACTCGCCGGTGACCTGGAGCGCGTCGACGGTCTGGTGGTGGGCGGGCTGACCGAGGTGCCGGTGCGGTGGTGACCGGCAGCCGGGCCGCGGAGACCCGCGAGCTGATCCTGGTGGCGGCGGAACGGCTGTTCGCCGAGCACGGGGTGTTCGCGGTCTCCAACCGCCAGGTCGGCGAGGCGGCGGGGCAGGGCAACAACTTCGCCGTCGGCTACCACTTCGGCACGAAGGCCGAGCTGGTGCGCGCGATCGTGCGGCGGCACGCCGAACCGGTGGAGCGGGCCCGCGAGTGGATGCTGGTGGAGATCGGCCGCAGCGACGACGTGCGGGACTGGGTGGCGTGCCTCGTGCGGCCGCTCACCGAGTACCTGGCCGAGTTGGGGAGCCCCACCTGGTACGCGCGGTTCGGCGCGCAGGTGATGACCGACCCCAGCCTGCGGCAGATCATCATCGACGAGGCGCTGTCGACCGAACCCATGCGGCGGATCCTCGACGGGCTCAACCGGTGCCTGCCCGCCGTGCCGCTGCCGGTGCACCTCGAGCGCAGCGCCATGGCCCGCACGCTCATCACGCACACGTGCGCCGAGCGCGAGCGGGCGCTGGCCGAGGGGACACCGACGTCCAGGGCCACCTGGGAGGACACCGCCACCGGACTGGTCGACGCGATCGTCGGGATGTGGCTCGCGCCGGTCACCGGCGCGTGAACGAGGGTGAAGGGGAACAGCGGATGAAGGTCTTCGTGGACGAGGACAAGTGCTGCGGGGCGGGGTCGTGCGTGCTGGCCGCGCCGGACGTGTTCGACCAGCGCGACGAGGACGGTGTCGTGGTGCTGCTCGACGCGGAGCCGCCGGCGCACCTGCACGCGGTGGTCCGCGAGGCGGCGGGCGTGTGCCCGGCGGCGGCGATTGCGCTGGAGGCGTGACCGAGCCCGCGAGCGTGCTCGTGGTCGGCGCGTCCGCCGCCGGGCTCGCCACGGCGGAAGCGCTGCGGCGCAAGGGGTACGGCGGTGAGCTGACGCTGCTCGGCGAGGAGGTCCACCCGCCGTACGACCGGCCGCCGCTGTCGAAGCAGGTGCTCGCGGGCACGTGGGAGCCGGACCGGGCGCACCTGCGCCCGAGCGAGGCGCTGGACGCGCGGTTCGTCCTCGGCGACCCGGCCGTGGCGCTGGACGTGCCCGCGCGCTCGGTCCGCACCGCCTCCGGGCGGGAGTTGGCGGCCGACGCCGTGGTCATCGCGACCGGGGTGCGCGCCCGAACGCTGCCGGGGAGCGACGACCTCGCGGGCGTCCACGTCCTGCGCACGCTCGCCGACTCGCTGGCGCTGCGGGCCGACCTCGTCGCCGGGCGCAGGCTCGTGGTGGTCGGCGACGGCGTGCTCGGCGCGGAGGTCGCCGCCACAGCACGGGGTCTCGGCCTCGACGTCACGCTGGCTGGCCCGCAACGCACGCCCCTGGAAGCACAGCTCGGGCTGCTCGTCGGCACGGCGCTGGCCGACCTGCACGCGGACCGCGGCGTGCGCCTGCGGCTCGGAGCCGCCGTGACCGGGCTGACCGGGCGCGACGGCCGGGTCGACGGCGTGCGGCTGGACACCGGCGAGGTGCTCCCGGCGGACGTCGTCGTGGTGGCGCTCGGGGCGGTTCCCGCCACGGAGTGGTTGCACGGCAGCGGTTTGGCGCTGGACAACGGGGTGGTGTGCGACGCGCGCTGCCAGGCGGCCGAGGGCGTCCACGCCGTCGGGGACGTCGCCCGCTGGCACCACGACCTGCTGGGCGTCCCGCTGCGGCTGGAGAACCGCACGAACGCCACCGAGCAGGCCGCGCTCGTGGCGGACAACATCCTTGGCGCGCAACGGGTCTACACGCCCGTGCCGTACTTCTGGACCGACCAGTTCGACGCCAGGATCCACGTCCACGGCACGCCGACCCCCGACGCCGAGGCAACCGTCGTGGAGGGCGACCTCGCCGCCCGCCGGTTCGTCGCCGTCTACCGGCGCGACGACCGGGCCGTCGGCGTCCTCGGCTGGAACATGCCCAAGCAGGCCAGGCAGCACCGCCAACGCCTGCTCGACCCGATCTTGGAAGGACGACGATGACCAGCACCCTGGACACGGCCGGTGTTCCCGAGTTCCCGATGCCGAGGGCGCAGGGCTGCCCGTTCGACCCGCCCCCGGCGTTGCGGACGTTGCAGGAGGAGGCTCCGCTGACGCGCGTGAAGCTGTGGGACGGCAGCACGCCGTGGCTCGTCACCCGGCACGCCGACCAGCGCACCCTGTTGACCGACAAGCGGATCAGCGCGGACATGACCCACCCGACGTACCCGCGGCAGGCGCCGGGCAACGCGTCGCTGAGCTTCATCGGCATGGACGACCCCGAGCACTCCCGGCTGCGGCGGATGGTCGGCTCGGCGTTCATGGTGAAGCGCGTCGAGGCCATGCGGCCCGCCGTCCAGAAGATCGTCGACGACTCGATCGACGCCATGCTCGCCGGGCCGAACCCGACCGACCTGGTGGAGGCGTTCGCGCTGCTGGTGCCGTCGCTGGTGATCTGCGACCTGCTCGACGTCCCGTACGCCGACCACGACTTCTTCCAGTCCAACAGCAGGACGCTGATCAACCGGAACTCCACGCCCGAGGTGCGGATGGAGGCCTCGGGCGCGCTGGCCGAGTACCTCGGCCGCCTGGTGGCGAAGAAGGTCGAGAACCCCGGCGACGACCTGCTGTCCAGCCTCGGCGCGCGGGTCAAGGCGGGGGAGTTGACGCACGAGGGCGCCACGCAGATGGCCGTGCTGCTGCTCATCGCGGGCCACGAGACCACCGCCAACATGATCGCGCTCGGCACCCTCGCGCTGCTGCGCAACCCCGAGCAGATGGCGCTGCTGCGCGAGACCGACGACCCCAAGATCGTCGCGAGCGCCGTGGACGAGATGCTGCGCTACCTCAACATCACCCACGGCGGTCGCCGCCGCGTGGCGCTGGAGGACATCGAGATCGCGGGCCAGGTCATCAAGGCGGGGGAGGGCGTGGTCCTGCCCAACGACATCGCCAACCGCGACTCCGACGTCTACCCCGACCCGGACCGCATCGACCTCACCCGCGAGCCCCGCAACCACCTCGCGTTCGGGTTCGGCGTCCACCAGTGCCTCGGCCAGCCGCTCGCCCGGCTGGAGCTCCAGATCGCCTACCAGACCCTCTACCGCCGGATCCCCGACCTGCGGCTCGCGACGGACTTCGAGTCCGTCCCGTTCAAGCACGACGGGTTCGTCTACGGCGTCTACGAGCTGCCCGTCGCCTGGTGACGGCTCGGCGGGACGCCGAACGCGCGCCGGTACTCGCGGCTGAACTGCGACGGGCTGTCGTAGCCGACGGAGTACCCCACGCCCGCCACGTCGCCGGGGCTCGCCAGCAGGCGGGCCCTGGCCTCGTGCAGGCGGATGCTCTTCTGGTACTGGATCGGCGTCATCGAGGTCACCGCCCGGAAGTGGCGGTGGAACGACGACGGGCTCATCGACGCCAGTGCGGCCAGGTCCTCGACCCGCAGCACTTCGGCGTAGTGGTCGCGGATGCGGCGGATCGCGCGGGTCAGGTGGGTGAGCCTGCTGTCGGCCGACCCGATCTGCCGCACCACCGCGCCCTGCGGGCCGGTCAGCAGCCGCCACAGCACTTCCCGTTCGACGCCGTCCGCCAGCGCGGCGGCGTCGTCCGGCGCGTCCAGCAGCCCGACGAGCCGGACCACGGCGTCGAGCAGCGCGGGGGAGGCGTCGGTGACGGCGATCCCGGACGGCGTGGCGGGCACGCGGTCGTGGGGTGGCGCGGTGTCGAGCAGCAGCGCGGCGATCCGCTCCGGGCGCAAGCGCAGCACGGCGGCCAGGAACGGCTCGTCGTCGGAGGCCCGGACGATCCGGCCGACCACGGGCAGGTCGACCGTCGCGATGAACACCTGGCCCGGTCCGTAGGTGTGGGCGCGGCCGTTCACCGCCGTCTCCTTGACGCCTTGGGCGATCACGGCGACGGTCGGTTCGACCATGTCCCCCAACGGTTCCGTGGTCCTCCGCGCGAGCATCACCGAGACGTCGGGCAGGGCCGTCGGGGTCAGGCCGTCGCGCGCGTGGCGGGCCAGCACCTCCGTCAGGCGGGTCGCGTCCATCCGCCCAGTCAAGCACAGAACTGGCAACGTTGACAGGATCGTGCAAGCCGCTCGCACCATCCGCCTAGGGCCGGACGGCCTCCGCTGGTGTCATGGGAGCCATGACCTCACTCGACTCCTACGCCACCCTCGGCCGGTCCGGCCTGCGCGTCAGCCCGCTCGCGCTCGGCACCATGACCTTCGGCGAGGACAACGGCTGGGGCTCCAGCCCCGAGACCTCCGAGGCGATCCTCGCCGAGTACCTCGACGGCGGCGGCAACGTCGTCGACACCGCGAACACGTACACGAACGGCCACTCCGAGAAGATCATCGGCGACTTCTTCGCCGCCCGCCCCGGTCTGCGCGATCGTGTCGTGCTGAGCACGAAGTTCTTCGCCACCCTGCACCCCGGCGACCCCAACGGGGGAGGGGCGGGCCGCAAGGCGGTCGTGGCGCAACTGGAGGAGTCGTTGCGGCGACTGGGAACCGACTACGTCGACCTGTACTGGCTGCACGGCTGGGACCGCCGCGCACCGCTCGAGGAGACCCAGCGGGCGCTCGACGACCTGGTCGCCGCGGGCAAGGTCCGGTACGTCGGCTTCTCCAACGTGCCCGCGTGGGTGGCGGCGGAAGCCCAGACGACCGCCCGCTTCCGCGGCTGGACGCCGGTCACGGCGCTCCAGGTCGAGTACTCCTTGCTGGAGCGCACGTCCGAGGGCGAGCTGCTGCCGATGGCCGAGGCGCTGGGCATGGGCGTGCTGCCGTGGAGCCCGTTGAGCGGAGGCAGGCTGTCCGGCAAGCACGTCCGCGGCGGTGTGCCGACGGACAGCGCGCGGGCGGGTCTCACCGCCGAGCTGACCGAGGCGGACTGGCGCGTGCTGGACGTGGTGGCGCGAGTGGCGGCCGACCTGGGCGTCGGCGCGGCCGAGGTGGCGCTGGCGTGGGTGCGCGGCCGGTCCGCGGTGTCGTCGACGCTCATCGGCGCGCGGACTGTGGAGCAGTTGCGCGCCAACGTGTCCTCGCTCGGGACGACCCTCGCGCCGGAGCACGTGGCGGCGCTCGACGAGGTGTCCGCCCCCGCACTGGACTTCCCGGCGGCGATCACCGCGGGGCCTGGTCCGGTGCTCGGGTTCGGCGGTTCCACGATCGACGGCGTCACGCTGCCGACGTGGCCGCTGCTGCTCGCCAACGCCGAGAGGTACTGAAGACGCGGAGAAGGCCACCCCGCCGCCGAGGTGGCCTTCGTCCGACCGCGTATCGCTTACCTTCGTAAGTCCTACCCGGAAGAGTTCTATCCGGAAGAGTTCTACCCGGAAGCCGTGCCGACTACTCGCGGCAGTTCTTGTTCCGGTTCACGCAGTTGACCAGGCGGTTCATGATGCTCTGCGACATCACGTTCGCGAAGTCGTCGTGGTCGCTGACCGGGTTGTGGCTCTCCGTCGGGAAGGAGTCCACCTTGTACTGGCCCTTCTTCTGGATGTCCCTGGGGATGTTGTAGGTCAGGGTCACGCGGAGCTGCGGCACGGCCTTGAAGCCCTGGCCGCACTTGCCGGTCTTCGGGTCCGGGAACACGATGTGCGTGCGGTGGTTCGCGGAGTCGGTGTTCTTGCCGTCCCAGCAACTCGGGAAGTCGTGGATGCGCTTGACCTTCGCGCCCCTCGGGCAGATCGGGTACTGCTTGATCTGCACCTTGTCCTCGAAGCCGGAGCAGGTCCACGAGTCGCGGGCGTTCTTGGTGCCGTTGATGGAGATCTTCGCGTCGCCGTAGAGCACGCGGAGGAACTTCGGCATCGCGACGACCTTGCCGACCGGGCTGCCGCGGAAGGTGAGCTCGGCCTTCTCCGGGCGCTGGATCACGCCGTCGTTGCCGGGCAGCTCGTTGTTGGCGTCCTCGTCCTTGCCGCCCGCGGGAGGCGTCTGGGCGGGCGGGGTCTCGCTGTTCCCGGAGCCGTCCTTGATGGGGTCGGGGTTGTTGCCGTCCTTGACGCCGCACTGGTCGAGGCCCTTGAGGGCGTCGAGCTGCTTCTGGAGGTCGGCGATCTGGTCCTGGAGCTGCTTCAGCAGAGCGGCGATCTGGTCGATGGCGGCCTTGCGCTGGTCCTCAAGCGGGTTGAGCACCTCGGCCTTCTTGGCGGGCTCGACCACGGCCTTGTCGTTGACCTTGGGGGCGTCCTTGGTCTCCGCGGCGAGCTTCTTGTCCGCGTCGTCGGTGACCTTGTCGACCTTGTCGAGCTGCTTGTTGATCTCGGGAACGGCCGCCTCGGGAACGTCCTCGAGCTTGCTGGCGACGTCCGGGCACACGACCCGCGGGGCTTCCTGGACCTTCTTGTCCTCGGCCGCCTGGGCCTTGCGCTCCTCCACCTTGGCGGGCGGGTTCGCGGTCTGGGTGGCGCTCTCGGGCAGGGGGGCGGCGTTCTCGTTCGCCGCCACGTCCTTGTCGATCGCGGCCTTGTCGTTTACCTTCGGCGCGTTCTGGTCGACCTTCGCCTCGGCCTCCTCGTCGGCCGTGTCGATCCGGATGACGGGCCAGAAGTAGGCCGACTTGTCACCGTTGCGGCAGGTCGTGCCCGCGGCCAGAAGGCTTTCGTTGGTGGACTTCGCGTTCGTCGACAGGTTGCCGACGTAGTCGTGGAGGTGCTGCGCGCCGTTCTCGACGCCGGGCGCGGCGATGAAGTTGTCGCCGTTGAAGTGCCCGTTCTTGTTGGTGCCGCAGTTCACCGTGAAGGTGCCCGTGGTCGCCCCGCGCTGCTTCTGGACGGCCTGCACGTTCGGCTTCACCTTGGTGATGTCGACGAACAGGGACCTGTCCACCCCGTCCGCGTACGCCTCGTCGTCGCCGGTGGTCGTGACCACGACCACCGCGCCGGCGGCGATCGCGACGGCCGCGCCGAGCGTGGCGAGCTTGGTTCTGCGCGAGATTTGGTGTCGCCCACCGGTCCGGGTCATTCGATACTCGCCTCTGTCGTCGGGGTGCTTCCTCCGAGCACGGCGTTTGAGGCCGACTCAAACGGGCATACGCACGGTTGGTCAGGCGTCCCTCAATCGAGTTCACCGCGTTATCGATTCGTTACATTGGAGTTTGCTGAACGTGGATGGGCGACCACTCCGCGTTGCTGACCCGGATGCGCTCCGACCGCCGCCGGACGGGTGAAACCGGTTGTTCCCAGGGGTTTGCCGAACACCGCCGCCGACTGAAGATCGCCGAGGTCAGGGCGCACAACGGGCGAGGCGGGGGGCCCGGGCCGGGGGGCGCCGCGGGGGGGTGGGCGGGGGGGGGGGGGGCGCGGGGGCCGGGGGCGCCCCCCCGAGCGGGGGGGGGTGTT
>NZ_JBHYHC010000200.1:0-12283 GCF_042738955.1 Umezawaea sp. NPDC059074 | reverse complement strand
GCACCGACCCCTCGGTCGATCCCGACCTGAAGGACTTCGTGCCCGCCCTCACCGACCTGCTGTTCGCCTGACCGTAGGCTGGTCGGCATGTCCGTCGCTGTGCGTGTCATCCCCTGTCTCGACGTCGACCGCGGTCGGGTGGTGAAGGGGGTCAACTTCACCAACCTCGTCGACGCCGGTGATCCCGTCGAGTTGGCTCGCGCCTACGACGCCGAGGGTGCGGACGAGTTGACCTTCCTGGACGTCACGGCGTCCTCTTCGGACCGCGAGACCACGTTCGACGTCGTCCGCCGCACGGCCGAGCAGGTGTTCATCCCGCTCACGGTCGGCGGCGGGGTTCGCAGCCCCGAGGATGTCGACAAGCTCCTCCGCGCGGGCGCCGACAAGGTCGGGGTGAACACGGCGGCGATCGTGCGGCCCGAACTGCTCGGCGAGTTGTCGCAGCGGTTCGGGGCGCAGTGCATCGTGCTGTCGGTGGACGCGCGGCGCGTGCCCGAGGGGGAGAGGCCGACGGCGTCCGGGTTCGAGGTCACCACGCACGGTGGGCGCAAGGGGACCGGGATCGACGCCGTCGAGTGGGCGGAACGGGGGCAGGCGCTCGGGGTCGGCGAGATCCTGCTGAACTCCATGGACGCCGACGGGACGAAGGTCGGGTTCGACCTCGAACTGCTGCGGCTCGTGCGCAAGGTCGTGGACGTGCCGCTGATCGCCTCCGGCGGGGCCGGGGCCGTGGAGCACTTCCCGCCCGCGGTCGAGGCCGGGGCGGACGCCGTGCTCGCGGCGAGCGTCTTCCACTTCGGGCAGTTGCGGATCTCCGAAGTCAAGGACGGGCTGCGTCAGGCCGGGGTCATGGTCCGGTGATGCCGAACTCGACCGGCCGGTCGTCCACGCCGCCCGAGGTGCTGATCGCGTCGATCGTCGCGGCCGGTGGCGCGCTGCTGTTCCTGCTGGTGGGCGTCATCCGCTGGCAGGTCGACGGCGACGCGGGCTGGGTGCGGTTCCCGGCGATCGTGGCCGTGCTGGAGATCGCCATCGCGGCCGGGTTGATGGTGGGTTTCCGGCCCGCGCGGATCACCGCGATCATCGTGTTCCTGCTGCTCGCGCTGCTGCACCTGCTCGCCACGCTCAACACCGGCCCGGTGTGGGTCCGCGTCGTGTCCGGCGTGCTGTCCGCCGCGCACGTCTACGGCGTGGTGCTGCTCAACACCGCCCCCGCGCTGGTGCACCTCAAACGAAGGGGGATCCGCTGATGCTCGACCCCGCTGTCGCCGCCAGGCTCAAGCGCACGGCCGACGGGCTGGTGTGCGCGGTCGTGCAGCAGCACGGCACGGGCGAGGTGCTGATGGTGGCGTGGATGGACGACGCCGCCCTGGAGGAGACCCTCACGACCCGGCAGGCCACGTACTTCTCCCGCAGCCGTCAGCAGCGGTGGCGCAAGGGCGAGACGTCCGGCCACACCCAGTACGTGCACGAGGTGCGGCTGGACTGCGACGGCGACGCGCTGCTGCTCGTCGTCGACCAGGCCGGCGCGGCCTGCCACACCGGCGACCGCACCTGCTTCGACGCGGACGTGCTGCTCAAGGCGTGAGGTCGCCGGTCAGGTAGCGCTGGAGGTTCGGCGCCACGGCCGCCGCGAGCGTGTCGACGTCCACGGAGGCCAGCGGTTCGAACCGCAGCACGTACCGGACCATGCCCATGCCGATGATCTGCGTCGCGCACAGCGTGGCCCGCAGGTCGACGGCGTCCTCGCCCAGGTGTTCGGCGAGCTTGCCGAACACGTTGTGCAGGAAGAACTCGCGCAGCACGGTCGCGACGCCCTCGTGGCTGGTCACGCTGCGCACCAGCGCGGCGAACGGGCCGCCGCCGGTGGCGTCCCAGACGGCGATGAACGTGCGCACGATCCGGTCGCCGGTCTCCTCCGGCGGCCCGTCGAGCAGGCGGGCGACCAGCACGACCGGGTCGAACGGCAGTTCCAGGACGGCCTGCGCGAACAGGTTCTCCTTGGAGCCGAACCAGTGGTTCACCATGGCCGCGTCGACCCCCGCCTTGGCGGCGATGGACCGGACGGTGGCACCCTCGTACCCGCGTTCGACGAACACCTCGCGGGCCGCGTCCAGCAGGGCGGTCTTGGTGTCGGCTCCGCCTGCTCGGCGGCCGCGGCGCTTGGGTTCGGTGTTGGTCACCGTCCCATCATCCCGCCGGTCGGCCTAATTTTCAACAAACGATGAAATCCGGGGCACCCCGAAGCCCGAAGAGGTCGCGTATAGCCGGCCACGGCAGAATGGCCGCATGGTCAGCGTCATCGGTGCCGGTGCAGGCTCGGGTCTGGGCGACATCAGCCCCACCCGTGAGGAATTCCGCGAGCTCGCCACCGAACGCCGGGTCATCCCGGTGATCCGGCGGCTCCTGGCCGACGCGGAGACGCCCGTCGGCCTCTACCGCAAGCTCGCGGGGGACCGGCCGGGCACGTTCCTGCTGGAGTCCGCGGAGAACGGCCGCTCGTGGTCGCGGTGGTCGTTCGTCGGCGCGCGCTCCTCGGCCGCGCTCACGGCCACCGGCGGCGAGGCGTACTGGACCGGCGTCCGCCCGGTCGGCCTGCCCGAGGGCGGCGACCCGCTCCAGGCGTTGCGCGAGACCATCGAGGTGCTGCGCACCGACCGCCTGCCCGGCATGCCCCCGCTCACCGGCGGCATGGTCGGCTACATCGGCTACGACGCCGTGCGGCGGCTGGAGAAGCTGCCGACGCTCGCCGAGGACGACCTGAAGGTCCCCGAACTGGTGATGCTGCTGGCCACCGACCTGGCCGCGCTCGACCACCACGAGGGCACCGTCACGCTCATCGCCAACGCGCTGAACTGGGACGACTCGACCCGCAACGTCGACGCGGCCTACGACGACGCCGTGGCGCGGCTGGAGCAGATGACGCTGGACCTCCAGAACCCCGCACCGTCCACGACCGCCGTGTTCACCAGGGAGCGGCCGGAGTTCCTGCGCCGCCGCACGCCCCAGCAGCACCACGAGGTGATCGAGAAGGCCAAGGCCGCGATCCGCGCGGGCGAGGCGTTCCAGGTCGTGCTGTCGCAGCGGTTCGAGATGCGCACGGACGCCGACCCGCTGGACATCTACCGCGTGCTGCGCACGTCCAACCCGAGCCCGTACATGTACCTGCTGCGGCTGGACGACTTCGACATCGTCGGGTGCAGCCCCGAGTCGCTGGTGACGGTGCGCGACGGCAAGGCGACGACCCACCCGATCGCGGGCACCCGGTGGAGGGGCGTAGACGAGGAGGAGGACGCCTTGCTGCAGAAGGACCTCCTGTCCGACGAGAAGGAGCGCGCCGAGCACCTCATGCTCGTCGACCTCGGCCGCAACGACCTCGGCCGCGTCTGCAAGCCCGGCTCGGTGACCGTCGTGGACTTCTTCAAGGTCGAGAAGTACAGCCACGTCATGCACATCGTGTCCACCGTGACGGGTGAACTCCAGGACGGGAAGACGGCGTACGACGCCGTCGCCGCCTGCTTCCCCGCGGGCACGCTCTCGGGCGCGCCGAAGCCCCGCGCGATGGAGCTGATCGAGGAGCTGGAGCCGACGCGGCGCGGCCTGTACGGCGGTGTCGTCGGCTACCTGGACTTCGCGGGCGACGCGGACACGGCCATCGCCATCCGGACCGCGCTGGTGCGCGACGGCGTGGCGTACGTGCAGGCGGGCGGCGGGATCGTGGCCGACTCCGACCCGGTCGCCGAGGACAACGAGTGCCTCAACAAGGCGGGCGCGGTCCTGTCCGCCATCGCCACGGCGCAGACCATGAAGCCCGCCGCGAGTCCGACGAGTGTTTAGACGTCCACTGTGGATGGTGGTGCTCCTGCTGCTGGCGGGGGCGCTGGCGCTGTGGGGCGCTTCCGGGCTGACCTGGGCCACCGAGGCCGTGCAACGGCCGGGAGCGGCCGCCACGACGGTCGCGCGGTCCGGCTCGGACCTGGCGCCGCAGCTCGTGCCGCTGGCGGTGCTGTGCGCCGCCGCCGTTGCGGCCGTGATCGCCCTGTCGGGCTGGGTGCGGCGGGTGCTCGGCGGGATCGTGCTGGCCGCCGGGCTCGGGGCCGGGTACGTGGTCGTCGCGGCCGGTGGCGACCTGCCGCCGAGGGCGTTGGCGCTGCTCGGAGCCCTGCTCGTGGTGGCGGCGGGCGTGCTGCTCCTGGTGCGCGGGCAGGCCATGCCACGCCTGGGCGGCAGCTACCAGACGCCCGCCGCGGCGAAGCGGGCCACGGACCCCGACAAGGACCTGTGGCACGCGCTCGAACGCGGCGACGACCCCACCGATCGGGCCTGACCCGTGGCTGACGACGTGCTGACACGCGTGCGCCGCACGTTCGCGCACGTCGAACCCGTTGGTGCCCTGCGGAGCTGCTCGTATCGCGCCACCCCGGTGGCCGGTCGGATTGGCCGGCGGGGTTAGCATCCATGCGGCGGGAAGGGGATCGTGACGTGTGCGAACTTGCGACCGAGGTAGTTGGCAGTGAGGCACCGAATACCGGGCCGGCGAGCAAGTGCGAGGTGTCCGGGTGACCGTTCTCGAATCGATCATCGAAGGCGTTCGTGAGGACCTCGCCGTCCGCGAGGCGGCTCTGCCGTTCCCCGAGCTGCGCGAGCGCACCACCAAGGCCCCGCCGCCCCAGGACGTGATGTCGATCCTGCGCGCTCCGGCCGTGGGCGTCATCGCCGAGGTGAAGCGGCGCAGCCCGTCCAAGGGCGACCTGGCGGCCATCCCGGAACCCGCGGACCTGGCCATGGCGTACGAGGCCGGTGGCGCGAGCGTCATCAGCGTCCTGACCGAGGGACGTCGTTTCGGCGGCTCGCTCGCGGACTTCGACGCGGTCCGCGCGGCGGTCAAGATCCCGTTGCTGCGCAAGGACTTCATCGTCAGCCCGTACCAGGTGCACGAGGCCCGCCTGCACGGCGCGGACCTGGTGCTGCTGATCGTGGCGGCGTTGGAGCAGAACGCGCTGATCGCGCTGCTGGACCGGGTGGAGTCGCTCGGGATGACCGCGCTCGTCGAGGTGCACACGGCCGAGGAGGCCGACCGCGCGCTGGAGGCGGGCGCGAGCGTGATCGGCGTGAACGCGCGCAACCTGCACACCCTGGAAGTCGACCGGGACGTGTTCGGCCGCATCGCGCCGGGTCTCCCGTTCGAGACCATCAAGATCGCCGAGTCGGGCGTGCGCGGACCGGGCGACCTCATGTCGTACGCGGGCCACGGCGCGGACGCGGTGCTGGTGGGCGAGGGCCTGGTCACCGCGCCGGACCCGAAGGTCGCCGTGAACAAGCTCGTGACGGCGGGGTCGCACCCCGCCTGCCCACGACCCAGTCGTTAACCGGAACTCTGGAGGAGCGCGCATGTCGCCAGCCGGCACCCGTGGGAGCGGCCAGTTCGCCCCCACACCGCACGACCCGGACGAGCGGGGGCACTTCGGTCCCTGGGGCGGTCGGTACATGCCGGAGGCGCTCATCGCGGCGGTCGACGAGCTCGCCGTCTTCTACGAGAAGGCGCGCATCGACCCGGACTTCCTCGCGGAGTTCGCCCGGCTGCTCAAGGACTACGCGGGCCGTCCGTCGCTGCTGACCGAGGCGAAGAAGTTCTCGGCGCACGCGGGTGGGGCGCGGATCTTCCTCAAGCGGGAGGACCTGAACCACACCGGGTCGCACAAGATCAACAACGTGCTGGGCCAGGCGCTGCTCACCAAGCGCATGGGCAAGAAGCGCGTGATCGCCGAGACCGGGGCCGGTCAGCACGGCGTCGCCACGGCGACCGCGTGCGCGCTGATGGACCTGGACTGCGTCGTCTACATGGGCGAGGTGGACACCGAGCGGCAGGCGTTGAACGTCGCCCGGATGCGCCTGCTCGGCGCGGAGGTCATCCCGGTCAAGACCGGCTCGCGGACGTTGAAGGACGCGATCAACGAGGCGCTGCGCGACTGGGTCGCCAACGTCGAGGACACGCACTACCTGCTCGGCACGGCGGCGGGCCCGCACCCGTTCCCGCTGCTGGTGCGCGACTTCCACCGGATCATCGGCATCGAGGCGCGCGCCCAGATCCTGGAGCAGATCGACCGGCTGCCGGACGTCGTCGCCGCGTGCGTCGGCGGCGGCTCGAACGCCATCGGCATCTTCCACGGCTTCATCGACGACCCGGCCGTGCGCCTGGTCGGCCTGGAGCCCGGCGGCGACGGCGTGGAGACCGACCGGCACGGCGCGACGCTCACCAAGGGCCTCCCCGGCTCGCTGCACGGCGCGATGTCGTACGTGATGCAGGACGAGGACGGCCAGATCACCGAGGCGCACTCCATCTCGGCCGGTCTGGACTACCCCGGCGTCGGCCCGGAGCACGCGCACCTCAAGGACATCGGCCGCGCCGAGTACCGGCCGATCACCGACGCCGAGGCCATGGAGGCGTTCGCGCTGCTCTCGCGGACCGAGGGCATCATCCCGGCGATCGAGTCCGCGCACGCGCTCGCGGGGGCGATGCAGATCGGCCGCGAGCTGGGCGAGGAGGCCGTGATCCTGGTCAACCTGTCCGGGCGCGGCGACAAGGACATGGACACCGCGGTGAAGTGGTTCGGACTCGGCGTCGAGGGGGAAA
Source organism: Umezawaea sp. NPDC059074 (assembly GCF_042738955.1). NCBI lineage: Bacteria > Bacillati > Actinomycetota > Actinomycetes > Pseudonocardiales > Pseudonocardiaceae > Umezawaea > Umezawaea sp. NPDC059074. Next base: position 5,649 of record NZ_JBHYHC010000200.1, on the reverse strand, counting down.
CCCGATGAGCAGGCTCGCTCCGGTCTTCGAGCAGTGCCGCGCGGAGTACCGCGCCGCCCTCCTCGGCTACCTGCCCGCCGGTTACCCGACCGTCGAGGGGTCCAAGGACACCCTGCTCGCGATGATCGACGCCGGGTGCGACGTGGTGGAGATCGGCCTGCCGTTCTCCGACCCGGTGATGGACGGGCCGACCATCCAGGTGGCCGCGGAGCAGGCGTTGAGCGCCGGGTTCCGGGTGCGCGACCTGTTCGGCGTGGTCGAGGCCGTCGCGTCGGCCGGGGGCAAGGCCGTCGTGATGACCTACTGGAACCCGATCCTGCGGTACGGCGTGGACAGGTTCGCCCGCGACCTGGCCGCGGCCGGTGGTCTCGGGCTCATCACGCCCGACCTGGTGCCGGACGAGGCCGCCGACTGGATCGCGGCGTCGACGGAGCACGACCTCGACCGGACGTTCCTGGTCGCGCCGTCGTCGACCGAGGAGCGCATCGACCTCACGGCCCGCTCGTCGCGCGGTTTCCTCTACGCGACGTCGGTCATGGGCGTGACGGGCGCGCGCGACGTGGTGTCGAACCTGGCTCCCGCGCTGGTCAAGAGGGTGCGCGAGCACACCGACATGCCCGTGGGCGTGGGCTTGGGCGTCCGGTCGGGCGCGCAGGCCGCGGAGCTGGCCGCGTACGCGGACGGCGTGATCGTCGGTTCGGCGTTCGTGACGGCCGCGGCCGAGAGCCCTGCCGCGGTGCGCGCGCTGGCCGAGGACCTGGCGACCGGCGTGCGGAGTGCCGTCGCACCTGCCTGACCTGCAACGACGCCGCCCCGGCCTGGTGCTGGGGCGGCGTTTGCATGTCCACGATCGAGTGAACCTCGGCCGCGATGGTCTCCCGAGCCCGGAAATTGTCGGCCCCCCTGAGGACAGTCGTCCCCATGAACCGAGATGTCGACCATGAGCGTCGAAGTGGGAGTGGTGTTGACGGGCGCGGCCGGGTAGGTGGGCCGAACAGTCCGGGCGGGGCTGCGCGGGGTGGTCGCGCGGGTGGTGGCCGACCTCGTGGAGATCGCCGACGCGGGGCCGGGTGAGCGGTCGGTGGTGCTGGACGTGCGCGACCAGGAGGCCGGTGGTCGCGGCGCCGGCCGGTGCGGACGCCATGGTGCACCTCGGCGGAACCCCGGACGAAGCGCCGCTGCCGCCACCGCTCCACCTGGCTGAGCCCACGTGACCGCATCGGCCACGTCAACGCCGCCCTTGACCGTTGCCGAACGCGCGCTTCAAGACCTTGACGCGGTCTCAGTGAACACCCGCAGCCACTCGGCTACACCCCACTGGACCACGCCGCCTGTTCGACATTCCCGGTGACTCCACCGGCGTCCAAGGCGGCCTCTACGCAGAACAGGAGTGCACCTTGGCCCGCCGTCACGTCGCGCGCGCCTAGAGGCTGGGGAGAACTCCGTTCGGAGTGCTGGGCAGGGGCAGGCCCGGTCCCTGTACCGCTGGGCTGCCTACCGCAGGCAGTTCGGTCGGAATCGCCCGACCGCAGTTCGCCTCTACATCGGCTAGACCTGGCCTGTTTATCGCGCGTGTTGTCCGGGGTGGCTTCTTCGTCTGCGTGCCGGCTCAGGCGAGTTCAGGGCAGGTCGTCCGCTGTGAGCTACCCGCGACTCCTCGGTCCGTTGCCGCCGCCAGCGGCCCGAACCGCCGGTGCACCGCGTGCGATCCGGCGCGCAAGACCGCCCTTCCCATCTCGGTCCCACCAGCCAGGCGGGATCGACTCCTGACCCACCACTATCCGATTCGAGGTGCCACCAAGTCCCACTTCGGCTGTGCCTCGCCCATCAGAGGCCGGTGACTTCCGTCCACCCGCGGGCGACGCCGCCTTCTGGTGCCCTGATTTTCCGCCGCTCCCCATCTCACCCTCAAGGAGGCCCACAAGGACATCACCCAAACCACACACCCCCACCGTTGGCGAGCGTCGTGCGGTAACGAATGGGGACTCTGACATCAGCCTGACGGGGTACCGGCTACGGTGGTCGCCGTGGTGACGACCTACGCGTCCGGCGCGTTCCTGGCGACGATCCCGAGCCCTTCGCAGGGTGTCTGGCAGCTCGGCCCCATTCCGCTGCGGGCCTACGCGCTCTGCATCATCGTGGGCATCATCGTGGCGATCTGGTGGGGTGAGCGCCGGTTCGTGGCGCGCGGTGGGCCCGCTGGGGCGGTGACGGACATCGCGGTGTTCGCGGTGCCGTTCGGCCTGGTCGGTGGGCGGCTGTACCACGTGGCGACCGACTACCAGAAGTACTTCGGCGAGGGCAAGAACCCGCTTGAGGCGCTGGCGATCTGGAAGGGCGGGCTCGGCATCTGGGGCGCTATCGCGCTCGGGGGTGTCGGGGCGTGGATCGCGTGTCGGCGGCGGGGGATCCCGTTGCCCGCGATGGCGGACGCGCTCGCGCCCGGCATCGTGCTGGCGCAGGCGATCGGTCGGCTCGGCAACTACTTCAACCAGGAGCTGTACGGCGGGCCCACCACGCTGCCGTGGGGTCTGGAGATCTACGAGCGCGTCGACCCCGCCACGGGGCTGAAGGACGACCTCGGCGGTGTCGCGATCGACCACACGCCGATCGACATCGTGCACCCGACGTTCCTCTACGAGCTGCTGTGGAACGTCGGCGTGGCGATCCTGATCGTGTGGGCGGACCGGAAGTTCCGGCTCGGGCACGGGCGGGTGTTCGCGCTGTACGTGGCCGGGTACACGGCGGGCCGGTTCTGGATCGAGCTGATGCGCACGGACACCGCGACCCTGGTGTTCGGGCAGCGGATCAACGTGTGGGTGTCGGTGCTGGTGTTCATCGGCGCGGTGATCGCGTTCATCCTGGCCAAGAGCCGAGGACCCCGCGAGGACCTGACGCTGGTGCCGCGCACGGACGCCGACAAGGACGCGGCCGGCAAGACCGACGCTGGGAAGACCGACGCCGAGAAGGCCGAGGCGGCGGACGAGAGCGCAGTGAAGGACGAGGCCGAGGTCGTGACGGTGCCGGACACGAAGCCGGACGTGAAGGCCGAGGAGAAGTCCGCCGAGGACAAGCCGTCGGTGGACAAGCCGGAGTGAGTCGGACGGGGCGGGGCGGCGCGCTTACCATCCCGTCATGCGCATCCTCGTCGTCGAAGACGACGACCGGGTGGCTCGTGGCCTCCTCACCGCTCTGCGGCACGCGGGCTACGAGGTCCACCGGGTCGGTACGGCCGCCGCGGCTCTGAAGGCTCCGGCCGCCGACGTGGTGCTGCTCGACCTCGGTCTGCCCGACGGTGACGGGCTCGACGTGCTGCGGGAGTTGCGGCGTCGTGAGGGCACCGCGGTGATCACCGTGACCGCCAGGGGCGAGGAGCGGGAACGCGTCCTCGGGCTGCGGGCGGGGGCGGACGACTACGTCGTCAAGCCGTTCGGCACGGCCGAGCTGCTGGCCCGCATCGAGGCCGTGCTGCGGCGCACCCGCACCGCGCGGGCGTCGTCGGAGTCCGAGCGGTCGTTGCGGCTGGGGCCGCTGGTGCTCGACGCGGCGACCCGTGTCGTGACGCTGCGGGACGTGCCGATGTCGTTGACGCGCAAGGAGTTCGACCTGCTCGCCCTGCTGGTGGGGCGGGCGGGCGCAGTGGTGAGTCGCGACGTGATCCTCGACCAGGTGTGGCAGTCGCACTGGGAGGCCCCGTCGCGGACGCTCGACACGCACATCGCGGCGCTGCGCGGGAAGCTCGGTGACGGTGTGCGGATCGAGACGATCCGCGGTGTCGGCTACCGGGCCACGGAGACCTGATGCTGCGGCGTCTGCTGATCCTCATCGTGCCCCTGCTGGTCGCGCTGGTGGCGGCGCTGGGTGTGCCGCTGGCGTTCGCGGTCGTGCAGGGGGAGACGCAGCAGACGTACCTGGACCGGCTCGGCGACGCCAGCCGGTTCGCCTCGCTCGCGGAGAACGCGCTCGCGTCCACGCGCCTCACCGCGTTGAAGGAGGAGCTGAAGCGCTACAGCGACCTCTACGGGGTCGCGGTCGCGCTGGTCGGCACGGACAACCGGGTGATCGCCGGTTCGGGGCTGCCGGTCGACCTCGACCAGCCCGATGTCGCGACCGGGTTGAAGGCGGCGTTCGGCGGGTTCCGCGGCGACACCGACCAGGCCGTGTGGCCGTGGGAGGACGTCCAGCTCGTCGTGGTCGAACCCGTGGGCCGGGACAGCGAGGTGGTGGCGGCGGTCGTCACGGTCTCGCCGACGGACCGGTTGCGCGGCTCGGTGCTGCGGCAGTGGGGGCTGCTCGGGTTGATCGGCCTGATCCCGATGATGGGCGTGGTGCTGGTCGCGTGGCCGATGTCGCGGTGGGTCCTGCGCCCGGTCCGGCGGCTCGACGAGGCCACCGCCGCCGTCGCGGGCGGTCGCCTGGACACCCGCGCCGACGAGGTCGGCGGCCCGCCCGAGCTGCGACGGCTCGCGCGGTCGTTCAACACCATGGTCGACGTCGTCAGCCGCGCTCTGCGCAGGCAGCGCGCGTTCGTCTCCGACGCCTCCCACCAGCTCCGCAACCCGTTGGCCAGCCTGCGGCTCGCGGTCGACAACCTCGCGCCGCACGTCTCCGGTGAGGGCCTCGAAGCGCAGCGCATCGCCGTCGACGAGGCCGAGGAGATGGGTCGCGTCCTCGACTCCCTGCTCGCCGCGACCAGGCTGGACAGCGCCTCGGCCGCCGAGCCGGTCGAGCTGGACGCCCTGCTCGCCACGCACGTCCCGGCGTGGCGCGCGCTCGCCGAACAGGCCGACATGTCCTTCACCGTCGACGTCCCGACCGGCATGGCCGTCCAGGCCCCGCCGGGTGGCTTGGGCAGCGTCCTCGACGAACTGGTCGGCAACGCCGTCAAGCTCTCCGGCGGCACCGCGGTCACCGTCGCGGCCTTCCCGGCAGGCCCGTGGGTGGAGCTGCACGTGACCGACGACGGCGGCGGCCTGTCCGCCGACGAGCGCACCGAGGCGGTGCGCCGCTTCTGGCGCTCGACCAAGCACCAGAACCTCGCGGGCACCGGCCTCGGCTTGTCGATCTGCGCCGAACTGGTCACGTCGGCGGGCGGCGAGTTCCGCCTCGACGAGGCCACCCCTCAAGGCCTCGACGCCGTGGTCCGCCTCCGCGCCTGACCACCAAACCCAACCCGCCACCGACCGGGGCACGAAGCCCCGGCCGGTGACGGATCCGGGCACCGGACTCACAGGTCCGGACCCGCCTACCCGTGCCCGGCCGGGGTTTGGGGCCCACCGACCGGACACGGGTCAGGTTGTGGCGACCGGCCACCTGCCGGGGTAGCGAGTCCCTTGCCTGGTGGCTGATCCGGGTTTCGGAACGGCCGGCTTGGACTCGGTGGCTGGTGGTCGGTCGGGTGTTGAGGTGCTGCGACCGGTTGCCGGCCGGGTTTGCCGATCGGCCGCCTGCCGGGGCAGCCAACTCCCCGGCAGGCGACCGGTCCGGGTTCTGGACCGGCCGCCCGGTGGCCGGTCGGGGTTCGGGGCCTGTCGACCGGTCACCGGTCAGGTTGTGGCGACCGGCCACCTGCCGGGGTAGCGAGTACCCCGGCAGGTGGTCGATACGGGCTTGGGACCCGTCTGCTGAGGGCCGGTCGGTGGCCTGGGG
>NZ_JBHYHC010000199.1:0-12499 GCF_042738955.1 Umezawaea sp. NPDC059074 | reverse complement strand
TTCACCCCCCCCCCCCCTTTATAAACACCCCATATGTGGTCGGCCGGTTATTTTTTTTATAACACCCCCCCCCACCCGGTCGACCCGCCCGACGCGGGCCCCCGCCGCCCCCCCCCGGGCGCTCGCCTGGCCCTCGTCGGTCACGTCCAGCGCGAGGGCGAGCGACGCGGCCGGGATCGCCGTGCGGTCGCGGGCCGTGGCCACGACCTCGTGCCCGGCGGCCAGCGCGGCGCGGGCGATCTCCGCGCCGAGGCCGCGCGACGCGCCCGTGACGAACCAGACGCTCACGCCGTCAGCGCGGCGAACTCCGCGTCGGTCAGCTCGATCGACGCCGCGGCCATGTTGTCCTCCAGGTGCGCCACCGACGACGTGCCGGGGATCGGCATCACCACGGGGGAGCGCTTGAGCAGCCACGCGAGCGCGAGCTGCGACGGGGACGCGTCGTGCTCCTTGGCGGCCAGGTCGAGCGGGCCGCCCTCCTTGGCGAGCTTGCCGGTCGCGAGCGGGAACCACGGGATGAAGCCAATGCCGTTCTCCGTGCAGTGGTCGAGCAGCGGGTCGGCGCTGCGGTTGGTCAGGTTGTAGAGGTTCTGCACCGACACGATGGTCGCGAACTCGCCCGCGGCCTTCAGCTCGTCGACGGACACCTCGCTCAGGCCGATGTGCCGGATCTTGCCCTCCTGCTGGAGCAGGGCCAGCTCGCCGATCTGGTCGGCCAGCGGGACCTTCGAGTCGATGCGGTGCAGCTGCATCAGGTCGATCCGCTCCAGGCCGAGGTGGCGCAGGCTCAGCTCGGTCTGCTGCCGCAGGTACTCCGGGCGGCCGACGGGCGTCCACTGGCCGGGGCCCTGCCGGGTGAAACCGACCTTGGTCGCGATCACGAGGCCGTCGGCGTACGGGTGCAGCGCCTCCTTGATGAGGAGATCGGCCGTGAACGGGCCGTACGCGTCGGCGGTGTCGATCAGCGTGACGCCGAGCTCGACCGCGCGCCGCAGCACGGCGACCGCGCCTTCGGGGTCGCGGGACTCGCCCCACACGCCGGGGCCGGGGAGCTGCATGGCGCCGTAGCCGAGGCGGCCGACTTCGAGGTCGCCGCCGATGGTGAACGTGCTGGTCATCGCTGTTCTCCCAAAAGTAAACTGAACGTACAGTTCATCTTACGCCTCTTCCGGCGTCACAGCCAGGCCTCGTCGTCGGTCGCTTCGGCCAACGCCCGTTGCAGCAGCGCGCGCAGGGCCTCCCGATCCCGCACGGGCATCCGGCCCAGGAACTCGGCCTCGGCCCGCGCCAGCGGTCCCCGCGCGTCGGCCAGCAACCGGGCGGTGTCCGGGGTCAGCGCGAGCCTGCGGGTGCGGCCGGACGCCCCCGGCTCGCGCACGAGGTGCCCGCCGCGCTCCAGCTCGTCGACCATCCCGTGCAGCGACTGGCGGGTGATCCCCAGCTGCCGCGCCAACTCCGAGATCGTCAGCTCCGGTTCGGCGCGCAGCTGCGCGAGCAGGCCGAACTGCCGGACGGTCAGCCCGTGCGGCCGGAGTTCGGCGTCGGCCAGCCGCGAGGCGATGGTGTGGGCGTAGGCGAGCAGGTACGGAATGGGCGCGCGCATATCTCCAGTGTCAGGCACCCTGACGAAACGGCGTGTTTTGGGCCTACTCTTCTCGGGCTTTCGCATCCCACCCATCGGCAGGCGCCTACTCCGGCGCGGCTGGCGCATGTCCGGAACCAGGAGGAGAAGTTGATCAGAACACGGGGGCTGACCAGGCGTTTCAAGGTGAAACGGCGGGTCGTGGACGCGGTGCGGGGTCTCGACCTCGACGTCGCGAAAGGGGAACTCGTCGCATTCCTCGGACCGAACGGGGCGGGCAAGTCGACGTCGTTGCGAATGCTGACGACATTGCTCCCGCCGACCTCGGGAGAGGCCCGGATCGCGGGCCACGACATCCGCTCCGACGCGGCCGCGGTGCGCAGGCGCATCGGCTACGTCGGGCAGGGCAACGGCGCGGGCCCGTACTTCCGGGTCCGCGACGAACTGGTGACCCAGGGGCGCTGCCACGGGTTCACCCCGGCCGAGTCCCGCCGCCGGGCGGACGACCTGCTCGCCACGATGGAGCTGGAGGACCTGGCCGACCGGCCCGCGGGCACGCTGTCCGGCGGGCAGCGGCGGCGGCTCGACATCGCGCTCGGCCTCGTCCACCGGCCGGAACTGCTGTTCCTCGACGAGCCGTCGTCCGGCCTGGACCCGCAGAACCGCGCCAACCTGTGGGAGCACATCCTGCGGCTGCGCGACCAGTTGGGCACGACGGTCTTCCTGACCACCCACTACCTGGAGGAGGCCGACACCAAGGCGGAACGGGTCGTGGTGATCGACCACGGGCGGATCATCGCCGACGACACGGCCGAGCGGCTCAAGGCGAACCTCGCCGGCGACCGGCTCACCGTCGTCACCGACAACGCGGCGCGGGCCGCGCGGATCGCCGACCGGATCCCGTTGGCGCGCGAGGTGGTCGTCGACGGCGACGCGGTCCGGCTGCGGGTGCCCGACGGGTCCGCCGTGCTGCCGGTGCTGCTGCGCGCGTTGGACGCGGCCACGGTGGACGTGCGGACGGCGGAGGTCCGGCGGCCCACGCTCGACGACGTGTTCCTCGCCCTCACCGGGCGCAGCCTGAGGGAGAGCGCGGCATGAGGTTCGCGACCGAGACCGCCGTCGTGTTCGCCAGGGAGGTGCGGCCGCAGCTGCGGAACCCGATCGGCCTGGTGTTCGGCATGGCCCAGCCGGTGGTGTTCCTGGTCTTCTTCGGCTCGCTGCTGACCGGCCTCGCGTGGGGCGGCGGGGACGCGGCGTGGCAGTGGTTCGTGCCCGGCACGCTGATCATGATGGGCCTGTCCGGCACGATCTCCGCCGGGTACATGCTGATGACCGAGATGTCCGGCGGCTCGCTCGACCGGATGCTCGTCACGCCCATCAGCCGGTCCGCCATGCTCGTCGGCCGCACCGGCAAGGAAGCCCTGCTGCTGCTCGCGCAATCGGCGTTGATCATCGTCGTGGTGCTGCCGTTCGGCTTCGAGCCGCACCTCGTCGGCGCGGTGGTGGCGATGCTGCTGCTGGCCGTGATCGGCATCGGGCTCGGGGCGTTCTCCTGCGCGCTGGCGGTGCTCGCGCGCAAGCAGGAGTCGCTGTTCTACGTGGTCCAGCAGACGCTGCTGTTCCCGCTGCTGATGCTGTCCGGCGTCCTGCTGCCGCTCGACACCGCGCCGTCGTGGATGCGCGCGGTGTCGCGGGTCAACCCGCTGACCTACGTCGTGGAGGCCGAGCGCGACCTGTTCGCCGGGCACCTCAGCGGGACCGCCGTGCTGCACGGCGTGGCCAGCGCGGTCGGGTTCGCCGTGGTGGGCGTCCTGGTCGGCGCGCGCGCCATGCGCCGCGCGGGCGACTAGACCAGGGCCAGCTCGGCGAAGACCAGCCGGTGGTCCGAGCCGGGCAGCGTGCGCTCGCCGACCGCGACGGCCGCGAACCCGTGACCGTGCAGCACGTGGTCGAGCTGCACGAGCGGTGGCAGCGCGCGGTCGGCGGGCCACGTCGGCGCCCACCCGCGCCCCAGCTCGGCGTGGGAGTCGACCAGGCCCGCCGACAGCAGGTCCCGCATGGGCTCGTGGTCGAGCGTGGCGTTGAAGTCGCCCAGCAGCACGGAGTTCTCGTGCGCCACGGCCTTGAGCGCGATCATGTCCCGCGTCCACCGGTCGGGGTCGCCCGCCGGGTAGTAGGTGTGCACGGCGACGACCTCGACCGCCCGGCCCGCGACGGTGAGCGTGGCGGTCGTCTGCGGCCACGTGGTCGGCGCGGCGAGCGGCCCGCTGCTGGTGAACGGGAACCGGGAGTACAGCGAGGAGTCGTCCTTGGGCCGCAGCTCGCGGTAGGGCATCACGTCCCGCAACCCGGCCGCGTCCAACCCCGGAATCGCCTGCGGGGCAAGCTCCTCCACGGCCAGCACGTCGATCCTCTCGGAGCGGACGAAGTCGACGAGCGCCTTCGCGTCCACGTTGCCGACGTGCGAGTTGACCGTCGCGACGCGCAACCGCGCCGCCCCGTCGGGAACCGCGGTCCCGTCGGCGACGAAGCGGGGAACCAGCACCACCAGCTGGACCACCAGCAGCCCGAGCGCGAGCACCGTCAACCACCGCGCCCCCGCCACGACCGTCACGACCCCGACGACCACGGTGACGACCACCGCGTACGGCACCCCGACCACCACGAGCGCGAACACCGACCCCGCGTCGAGCCCGGTCACCCGCACGACCACCAGCCCCGCGACCCCGACCAACACCACAGCGCACACCGCGAGCAGAACGTTCCGAGCCGTGAATGGGGACTCCGTCGACACCCACCCGAGCGTAGGCCAGTCCCGGAAAACGGGTTGACCACCCGCCTAACGTTGATCACGTACTCCCGGTGCGCCGTCGACGGTTACTTCGCTGTCAACGAAACCCACACCGTCGGCGATCTGGTCTCGGGAGCCACGACTTCGCCCGTGTCCGGTGCGCCGCAAGGGGTTACTTCCACTTTTAATGGGGAGGCCGCGGGTTCGAGTCCCGTCACCGGTACCGGCCGGTGTAGCTCAGGGGCCAGAGCACCTTGTACCCCGTGCCACCTCGATCTCGGACACGGGCGGAGTCCATTTCGGAGAGGCGGGGCCATGGCGAAGTTCAACGCGGGCGCGACGAAGACCGCCGTCGTCAGCCCGATCACCTCGGAGCGGACGGCGAGCGCGCGCACCCACGAGGGCGGCGCGGGTTTCGTCCGGGACGCCCGCTCGGAACTCTTCCTGCTCGCGGTGGCGAACATGGTGGGGGAGCGGACGTTCTACGAGTCCGGCGGCGCGCGCGACGAGCGCTACGCGGACCTCGTGCACGAGGTCACCACGACCGATCCCGAGTGGGTGGTCCGCTTCCTGCGCTGGCTGCGCACCGAGGCGAACATGCGGTCGGCGTCCCTCGTGGGCGCGGCCGAGTTCACCTGGGCCCGCCTGGTCACGGGCGAGTCCGGCCTGTCCCGCCAGGTCGTCGACTCGGTGCTCCAGCGCGCCGACGAGCCGGGCGAGCTGCTCGCCTACTGGACCTCCGTGCACGGCCGCGCGATCCCGAAGCCGGTCAAGCGGGGTGTCGCGGACGCCGTCCGCCGCCTGTACACCGAGCGCGCGCTGGCCAAGTGGGACAGCGCCGCGCGCGGCTTCCGCTTCGGCGACGTGCTCGACCTGACCCACCCGTCCGCCACCGACACCCGCCAAGGAGACCTGTACCGCCACGCGCTGAACGTCCGCCACCGCCGCGACGAGCCCGTCCCGTCGTCGCTGGGGCTGCTGACCGCGCGGGCCGAGCTGCTGGCGCTGCCGGTGGCGGAGCGCCGCGCGCTGTTCTCGCGCCCCACCGCGGCGGCCGAGCTGCGCCGCGCGGGCCTGACGTGGGAGTCGGTCGCGGGCTGGCTCCACGGGCCGCTGACCGCCGCCGTGTGGGAGGCCCTGATCCCGTCGATGGGGTACATGGCGCTGCTGCGGAACGTCCGCAACTTCGACGAGGCCGGGGTCTCCGACGAGGTCGCGGCCGGGGTGGCGGCGACGCTCGCCGACCCGGAGGAGGTGGCGCGGTCGCGGCAGTTCCCGTTCCGCTTCCTGGCCGCCTACCGGGCCGCGCCGTCGCTGCGGTGGGGTCAGGCGCTGGAGCGCGCGCTCGCCGCGTCGCTGGCGACCGTGCCCGCGCTGGGCGGCCGGACGCTGATCTGCGTCGACCGCTCGCCGTCGATGTTCCCCGGCTACCACTTCTCGACCAAGGTGACGTCGGACATCTCCTGCGCCGACCAGGCCGCCGTGTTCGGGCTCGCGCTCGCCCTGCGGGCCGAGCAGGCGACCACGGTCGTCTACGGCGGCACCAGCAGGGTCGTGAAGGTGGCCAAGGGCGGGTCGCTGCTCAAGGCCGTCAACGGTCTCGGCCCGGCGATCGACTACACCGACACCGCGGGCGCGGTCCGGGCGCACTTCGCGGGCCACGACCGGGTCGTGGTGATCACCGACGAGCAGTCCGCCACCGCCGACGCGGCGGCGGGCGTGCCCGCGGACGTCCCGGTGTACGTGTGGAACCTCGCGGGCTACCGCCACGGCAACACCCCGGCGGGCGGCGCGAACCGTCACACCTTCGGGGGGCTTTCGGATGCCGCGTTCCGCATGGTCCCGTTGCTGGAGGCGGGCCGGTCGGCGGACTGGCCGTTCTGACGGGGGTCAGAGCAGGTCGAACGCCAGTTGGCCCGGTCCGTCGTCGGTCGACGTCACGCCGCGCATCCCGGACTTCGCGCAGCGGCCGCAGTCGACCGGGGAGCGGGTCGGCTTGAAGCGGGTGAAGTCCCAGCCGCCGGTGCCCACGTGGCAGCCGGGGCCGGGGACGGAGACGCCGAGCCAGTCCTGGAGGCGGACGGCGTGGACGACGGTGGAGCCCTGGATGTAGCCGTTGTCGTCCCTGGCGAACCGGGACCTGGCGTCGGCGGCGGGGCCGGCGAGCGTGTCGTGCAGCGTGCTGCTCACGTGGTCTCCTCCGCGTCGTCGGGCCCGGAGCGGTGGACCCGCCCTCGCGGGCGGGCCCACCGGGGGATGGGGCCGGAGAGACTCGAACTCTCACTGGCACGGACCTAAACCGTGTGCCTCTGCCAATTGGGCTACGGCCCCCGTTCGGCAAGCCTATCGACACGCACCGGCGTCAGGTCAACTACGGTGGGGCAAGCCCTAGGGCACCGCTGACAGGAGGACATGTGGCTCGCGACCCCGACACCATCCAGCGTGAGATCGAGCAGGCTCGCGACGCGCTGGCCACGACCCTGGACGAGCTGGGCACGAGGGCCAACCCCCAGCGCTTCGTCGACGAGGGCAAAGCCACCGTGCGCGCCAAGTTCGACGACCCGAAGGTCAAGTACGCGCTCATCGCGGTGGGCGTCGTCGTGGGCCTGCTGGTCGTGCGCAAGCTGTTCCGCTGACGGGCCGGTCCAGCGGGCCGTTGACGGCCCGCTGGACCGCCGGCTACGGCGCGAGCAGGAACCAGGCGAACAACCCGAGCGCGCCGACCACCCAGGCCAGCAGCGCGATCCTCAGCCAGCGGAACTTCTGCCGGGCGATGACGGCGAGGTCGTGCGCCGCCAGCCAGGCCTCGTCGGCGGCGGACCGCTTGCTCCTGGGCAGGTCGCGCACGGGCGTGGCGGCGACGCTCGGCCACGAGTAGCGCGACCGGCTGCCGTCGAGCACGCGCGGGCGCAGCGCCGCGGTCAGCGCGAGCACGGCGGCGGGCACCGCGACCAGCGTCAAGGCCATCACCACCGCCCGCACCCACTCGTGCCACGTCGTCGGCGTGAACGACGCGCGGATCTCGGCGCGCTGCCCGGCGAGCGTGCCGCCGAGGACGATCGTCGCGGTCGCCAGCAGCCCGGCCTTGGTGTCCGCGTTCGCGACCCACCCGCTGAACTGCGTGATGGCGAAGTGCGCTTCACCGACGTCGTCCCGCCTGCGCCGGACGGTCTTCGCGACGGCTCCGCGCGGGCGGAGCAGTGGTTCGGTCACCAAATGGCCCTCCAACGGGTCTCGGTCACCCCACTGTGGGGGACGCGACCGGTCGGTGGCACCACATTTCTGCGGAGATCGTTCAGTGGGAATTGGCCACGCGTTGCAGCTCCGCCATGTCGAGCAGCGACGTCTTCCGGTACGCCGTCCGCACCAGCCCGGCGTCGATCAGGCGTTTCATCTGCTGCTCCACGGTCCGCCGCGCGATGCTCGCGAGCGACCCCAGTTCCTCCTGGGTGAGCGGGATGTCCAGTTCCCAGGTCTCCTCGTCGGTCCAGCCGCACGTCTTCGCGACCTCGACCAGCACCCGCGCGACCCTGGCGTACGCCTTGAGCGCGAGGAAGTCCACGCGGCGCTGGTCGGCCCAGCGCAGGCGTTCGCTCACCATGCGCCGCAGCTCCAGCTCGGCGTCCGGCGCGCGGCGCAGGAACGCCTCGAACTCGCCGCGGCCGATGGACCTCGCCAGCACTTCGCCGCAGGCGATCACGCTGGCGGAGCGCGGGTTGTGGTCGATGACGGACTGCTCGCCGACGAGGTCGCCGCGGATCCGGATCGCGAGCAGCGCGGTCGGACCGTGCTCGCTGTGGACGACGACCTTGACGGCCTTCGACAGCAGCAGCACGACGTTGTCGCCGCGTTCGCCGTGCTTGAGGATCACGTCGTTGTCCGGGTACGAGACCGTCGTGCCGAGGACCAGCAGCCGGTCGCGGGTCGGCGGTCGCAGACGGCCCAGCAGGGTCGTGGCGGGCCATCCCGGCGACCGTCGCTGCGGTGGCTGGTCTATGTCAGCCTCCCGTGACGCGGAGCGGTGGTCTGGAACCCCCGACACTACTGGTCCGCCCGCTCGGGCGTGTCCGCAATTCGGGTGGTCCCTCAGGTCTGGTTGCCGACCAGCGGCAGCAGGACCTGGTCCACGACCTTGTCCACGAACGGCTGGTCCAGCGGGTCGCCGGTGAGCATGAGCCGGTAGATCAGCGCCGCGCCCGCGAGCTCGACCGCCATGGTGAGGGGGGCGTGCTCCCGGACCTCGCCGCGCCCCACCGCGCGGTGCAGGACGCCGAACAGCACGTCGCGCTGGGAGATCAGGAACGTCTCGCGGAACGCCGCCGCGAGTTCCGGCTCGTGCGGCAGTTCGCCGACGAGCGCCTGCGCGGCCTTGCCGATCGGGCCGGACAGGAACGCGGCGAACGAGTTGAGGAACTCCCGCAGGTCCTCGGCCAGCGACCCGGTGTCCGGCGCGACCAGGTTCCGGCTCGCCAGCTGGGTGCAGGTGTCGATCACCAGGTCCAGTTTGGACTCCCACCGGCGGTAGATCGTCGCCTTGCCCGCACGGGCGCGCGCGGCGACGGCGTCCATGGTCAGCGCCCGGTAGCCGACCTCGGCCATCACCTCGAGCGCGGCTTGGCGCAGCGCGTCGTCCCGGCTCGCGTCGCGCGGCCGTCCGCGCTGGGGCGAGCGGGGTTCTTCGCTGTAAGCCGGTGTGGCCAAGACCACGCCACCTCTCTCTTGCAGGGCACGGTTGAAACATCTTAGGCGTGTTCGGACGGTTCCCGAGCCTGCCGCCCCGATCCCGAACACAACCCGAACACGAATGCGATTCGACAACGCGGGCCACCTGCGCGGGACTCGATCCGACGCGCCAGGATGGACCGTCAGTACCGCCGACAAGAGGGGGACAGGTGCGCGCGACCACCATCCACGGACCCGGTGACATCCGGGTCGAGCAGGTGCCCGACGCCGCTCTCCAGGAGCCGACCGACGCCGTCGTGCGGGTCGAGCTGGCCTGCGTCTGCGGCAGCGACCTGTGGGCCTACCGCGGCGTGTCGAAGCGGCGGCCGGGCCAGCGCATCGGCCACGAGTTCGTGGGCGAGGTGGTCGACGTCGGCTCGGAGGTCACGTCCGTGCGGGTCGGCGACCGGGTGATCGCGCCGTTCATGTGGAGCGACGGCACGTGCGCCTACTGCGTCGCGGGCGTGCACACGTCGTGCCCCCAGGGCGGGATGTGGGGCAAGCGCGGGTACGACGGCGGTCAGGGCGAGGCCGTGCGGGTGCCGCAGGCCGACGGCACGCTCGTGAGCGTGCCCAGGGGCGCCGACGCGAAGCTGCTGCCCGCGTTCCTGTCCCTGTCGGACGTCATGGGCACGGGCCACCACGCGGCCCTCGCCGCGGGGGTCGTGCCGGGCTCGGTGGTGGCGGTCGTGGGCGACGGGGCCGTGGGGCTGTGCGGCGTGCTGGCCGCGAAGCGGCTCGGCGCGGAGCGGGTGATCGCGCTGGGCCGTCACGAGGACCGCGCCGCCGTGGCGCGGCTGTTCGGCGCGACGGACCAGGTGGCCGAACGCGGTGAGGCGGCGATCGAGCGGGTCAAGGAGCTGACCGGCGGACTGGGCGCGTCGGCCGTGCTGGAGTGCGTCGGCACCGGGCCGTCGTGGGAGACCGCGCTCGGGATCGTGCGCGACGGTGGCCGCATCGGGTACGTGGGCGTGCCGCACGGGATGCCGGGCCTGCCGATGAACGACCTGTTCGACCGCAACGTCGGCGTGGGCGGTGGCGTCGCCCCGACCCGCAGGTACCTGCCGGAGCTGCTCGCCGACGTCCTGGCGGGCCGCCTGGACCCGTCGCCGGTGTTCGACCGCACGGTGCCGCTGGACGAGGTCGCCGACGCCTACCGGGCGATGGAGGACCGCACCGCGCTGAAGGTCGTCGTCAAGCCGTGAGCCGGGCCGACACGCCCCGCCACACCACGGTCATCACGTAGTCGGTCGCGAGCGCGGGCCCCACCTCGGGCCTGCGCTCGCACCACAGCGCCAGCCGTTCGCACGACCCCACGACGATCTCCGCGAAGGCCTCGGCCTCCAGCGGTTCCAGGTCGGGCGAGAACCCCGCGATCACCGCGCCGATCAGCGCCGTCTGCTGCGTGCGGATGCCCTCGATCTCCTCCTCGGCCGACGGCACGGTGATCGCCGCCTCCTGCCGCAGCAGCGCCCACGACCGCCGGTGCTCGACGATGAACTCGAAGAACGCCAGCAAACCCCGGCGCAGCAGGTCTTCCGGGCCGGTCGCGCCGACGATCGCGGCCTCGGTCTTGGTCCGCAGCTCGGTCCGCGCGCGCTGGATGCAGCCGATCAGCAGGCCTTCCTTGGAGCCGAAGTACTCGTAGAGCATCGGCTTGGAGACGCCGACGCGCTCGGCGATCTCGTCCATGGACGTGGCCAGGTAGCCCTGCTCGGCGAAGACGACCTCGGCGACGTCGAGCATCTGGGCCTTGCGCTCCGCCTTGGGCATGCGGCGTCGGCGCGCTGGCTGGATGCTGGTCATCGGAGAAGGGTACTACCGCCAGTAACTTACTTCGAGTAACCTACTGGCGAGTATCTGACCGGGACCGCGGAGGTTGCGCACTGATGGGCACGCACCGGGACACCGAAGTACTGATCGTGGGCACCGGCTTCTCGGGGCTGGGCATGGCGATCGAGCTCAAGCGCACGGGCAGGCACGACTTCGTCGTCCTGGAGAAGGCGTCCGACCTCGGCGGGACGTGGCGCGACAACCAGTACCCCGGCTGCGCGTGCGACGTGCAGTCCCACATGTACTCCTACTCGTTCGAGCTGAACCCGAACTGGTCGCGGGCCTTCGCCGAGCAGCCGGAGATCTGGGCGTACCTCCAGGGCGTGGCGGACAAGTACGACCTGCGGCGGCACATCCGGTTCGACACGGAGTTCACCGGCGCGCGGTGGGACGAGGACGCCAAGGTCTGGCACGTCTCCACCGGCACGGGGGACACCTACACCGCCAAGGCGCTGGTGATGGGCGTCGGGGCGCTGCACATCCCGAACGTGCCCAAGCTGCCCGGCGTGGAACGCTTCCAGGGCAAGGTGTTCCACTCCGCGCGGTGGGACCGGGAGTACGACCTGGACGGCAGGAAGGTCGCCGTCGTCGGCACCGGCGCGAGCGCGATCCAGTTCGTGCCGAAGATCGCCGACCAGGTGGAGAAGCTGGCCGTCTTCCAGCGCACACCGCCGTGGATCATGCCCAAGGCCGACCGGCCCATCAGCGAGCGCGAGCACAAGGTGTTCCGCAGGGTGCCGTTCGCCCAGCGGCTGTTCCGGAACTTCGTGTACTGGACCAGGGAGTCGACCGCGCTGGGGTTCGCGGTGAACCCGCGGATCATGAAGCTCGCGCAGCGGATCGCCAAGCGGCACATGGCCCACCAGGTGCCGGACCGCGCGCTGCGGGAGAAGCTCACCCCGGACTACACGATGGGGTGCAAGCGGGTGCTGATCTCCAACGACTACTACCCCGCGCTGTCGCGGCCCAACGTCGACCTGGTCACCGACGGCATCGCCGAGGTCCGGGAGCACAGCGTCGTCGACACCGCCGGGGTGGAGCACGAGGTCGACACGATCGTCTACGGCACCGGGTTCCACGTGATCGACGCGTTCGGGTACCTGTCGATCACCGGCAAGGACGGGCGGGACCTGGCGAAGGAGTGGCAGGAGCAGGGCATCCAGAGCCACTACGGGATCACCGTCGCCGGGTTCCCCAACTTCTTCTTCCTGCTGGGCCCCAACACCGGCCTGGGGCACAACTCCGTGGTGTTCATGGCGGAGTCGCAGATCAAGTACGTGTCGCAGTGCCTGGGGATGCTGGACCGCGCCGACGAGGTGGAGGTCCGGGTCGACGTGCAGCGGCGGTTCAACTCCGAGATCCAGCGGAAGCTGAGTCGCGGGGTGTGGACCGAGGGCGGGTGCAAGAGCTGGTACCTGGACGCGCAGGGCGTGAACCGGACGATCTGGCCGGGGTTCACGTGGCGGTACTGGATGCGGACCAGGAAGGTCCGCGCCGACGACTTCGTGCTGACCACGAAGTCACGTGTGAGTGTGTGACCGTGTGACCCGCCGCCGAGTCCGACCGGGACG
>NZ_JBHYHC010000198.1:0-12544 GCF_042738955.1 Umezawaea sp. NPDC059074 | reverse complement strand
GCTTTGGGGCACTGCCTTTTGGCCCGATCAAGGGGCAAATCTAGGGGCCCCAAATCAAATCGGACACAGCGGGCTGGAAATCGAAGCCGCCGACCAGCCCAGCTGGAAGCGGGAGCCGCTAAGTGGCCCGGCCGGAAGTCGAAGCCGCCGAGAGGAACCCCCAGAGGCGGCCACAGGGTGACCCCAGGGTCACAGTGAGAGACATCCCATCCAGGACAGCTGTTCCATAGGAAGCCGAAGGACCCGATAGCCTCTTCCCCCATGCGCTTGATCTTGGTCCGGCACGGGGAGTCGGAGCACGTGGCACGGCGGATCGTTTCGGCGGAGCGCGGCTGCTTGGGGTTGACGGCTCGGGGGCGTGACCAGGCCGAGGCGTTGGCGAAGCAGTGGGCGGCGGACGGCATGCGAGCTGACGTGCTGCTCCACAGCACCGCCGCTCGTGCGGGCGAGACGGCTCACCTCCTCCAGGAAGCCCTCGGCGTGGACACCGTCAAACCGGATCGCGACCTCTGCGAGCTCTGGCTCGGTGAAGGGGACGGTCTCCCTCGGGTCGAGTTCGCCAAGCGGTACGGCGCGTTCGACCTGCCCACCGCGCCCGATCGGCCGATCTGTCCTGGCGGTGAGAGCTGGAACGGGTTTCTCAGTCGCGTCGGCGAGACCCTCGACACCCTGGCCGCCACCTACTCCGGTCAGCAGGTCGTCGCTGTCACGCACGCGGGGTTCGTCGTGGCCGCGTTCCTGGAGTTGTTCGGGATTCCTCGGCCCGGTACCGGGGCCCGCGTCGATCCGGATTTCACGTCCGTGACCGAGTGGGAGCACCTTCCGTCCTCCAAGTGGCGGCTCGTCCGGCTCAACGACACGGCTCATCTGCGCTGAGAAACGCGTGGCACCCTTGTCGGCATGACGACGATCGCCGTTTTGGGCGCGGGCAAGATCGGGGAAGCCCTGTTGTCCGGGCTTCTCCAAGGGGGCCGGGACGCTCACGAGCTGCTGTTCACCGAGAAGCACCCGCAGCGGGCCGAGGAGCTGGCCAAGCAGTACGGCACGGACGCCGTGGACGTGGCCCAGGCGGCCGCGCGGGCCGATGTGCTGGTCGTCGCCGTCAAACCGCAGGACATCGAGCCGCTGCTGGACGAGCTGGCGCCGGTGATCCGGCCGGGCGCGCTGGTCGTCTCGCTCTGCGCGGGCCTTCCGACGGCCCTGTACGAACGCAGGCTGCCCGCGGGCACCGCCGTGGTCCGCGTCATGCCGAACACGCCGATGCTCGTTGGCGAGGCGATGAGCGCCATTTCCGCGGGCAAGCACGCGGAGGCGGAGCACCTGGACCTGGTCGAGGAGCTGCTGTCGACCGTGGGCAAGGTGGCGCGGGTGCCGGAGTCGCAGCAGGACGCCGTGACGGCGCTGTCCGGGTCCGGGCCCGCGTACTTCTTCTACCTCGTCGAGGCGATGATCGACGCGGGCATCCTGCTGGGGATCCCGCGTGACCTCGCCGGCCAGTTGATCATCCAGTCCGCGGTCGGCGCGGCCACGATGCTGGCGCAGGGCGACCAGCACCCGGTGATCCTGCGGGAGGCAGTCACGTCGCCCGCGGGCACCACGATCATGGCCATCCGGGAGCTGGAGAAGCACGGTGTGCGGGCCGCGTTCCTCGCGGCGATCGAGGCCGCGCGCGACCGTTCGGCCGAGCTGGGACAGGCCCACCAGGACGGGTGAGCGCGCGTCCGGCCCAGATCGGGGGCCTTTGGACGTCGCAGTAGCCCCACCTGTCCCGCTACTCTCGGGTGCAGCACGTGCGTGTCGAACCGTCGGTGGGGAAGCCGACGGCACGACACGTGTCGAAGGACGCGGTGATAACCATGCCTGCGAAGGAGAACGATCGATCGAGCCTCGTTCAGGTCCAGTTCCTGACCGTGGCCGAAGTGGCCTCCATGATGCGCGTTTCGAAGATGACCGTGTACCGGTTGGTGCACTCCGGAGAGCTGCCCGCCGTCCGGGTGGGCAAGTCGTTCCGGGTGCCCGAGAAGGCGGTGCACGCCTACCTCCAGAACGCGTATTTCGACGCCGGGTGACCTCCCGGTCAAGACCGGTGTGCGGCGCGGGGTAAACTGGGCAGCCGTTCGTGCCTGGTGTCGGCGTGCCCGCTTGACGGGCGCGCGTCCGTAGGTAGCACCGGAGCATGGAGAACCACCAACGTCTAGTAGCTAAGGAACCCGCATGGGCTCGGTCATCAAGAAGCGCCGCAAGCGCATGTCGAAGAAGAAGCACCGCAAGTTGCTTCGCAAGACTCGCGTTCAGCGTCGCAAGCGCGGCAAGTAGCCCACGCGCGGGTTCTTCATCAGCGCTCGACTGCCGCCGATCCCGGTCTCCGGGGTCGGCGGCAGTTGTGTTTGGAGGACTCGCCGTCCCAGCCGGTGGGAGTGGCTCGTGTCCTACCGGGACAGCCCCGGTCCGATCGGGTGATTAGCCGGTAAAGCCTGCGTGACCTGCGTCAAGAGAACGTTCACAGGCGCTGCCGTTACCCCGTTTGCTTGTAGCCTTGACCAGTTCCAGCACTTGGACATGGAGTCGCATGGCGCCGAAGGTCGTTCTCGTCACCGGAGTGAGCCGCTTCCTCGGCGGCAACCTCGCCGCGCGGTTCGCCGCCAACCCCGACATCGAGCGCGTGCTCGGGGTCGACACCGAGCCGCCGCCCCGCGACCTGCTCCGGCGGATGGGGCGCGCGGAGTTCGTGCGCGCCGACATCCGCAACCCGCTGATCGCGAAGGTGATCGCCACCGCGGGGGTGGACACCGTCGTGCACGCGTCGGTCACCGCCAACCCGGCGGGTCCGACGGGCCGGACGGTCATGAAGGAGATGAACGTCATCGGCACGATGCAGCTGCTGGCCGCGTGCCAGAAGTCCCCGCAGCTGCGCAAGCTGGTCGTGAAGTCGACCAGCGCCGTCTACGGCTCCAGCCCGCGCGACCCCGCCGTGTTCGCGGAGGGCATGAGCCCGAAGGACCTGCCGTCCAGCGGCTACGCCAAGGACGCCGTCGAGGTCGAGGGCTACGTCCGCGGTTTTTCCCGCCGCCGCCCGGACGTGGACGTCACCACGCTCCGGTTCACCAACTTCATCGGCCCGCGCATCGACACCGTGCTCACCCGGTACTTCGCCCTGCCCGTGGTGCCCACCGTGCTCGGCTACGACGCGCGCGTCCAACTGCTGCACTCCGAGGACGCCCTGGCGATCCTGGAGCGCGCCACCATGCACGACCTCCCCGGCGTCTTCAACGCCGGCGGCGAAGGCGTGCTCCTCCTCTCGCAGGCGATCCGCCGCGCGGGCAGGCTCACCCTGCCCGTGCCGAGCGGCGCCGTGCCGAGCGTCGGCCGCTTCTTCCGCAGCGCCCGACTCGTCGACTTCTCACCCGACCAGATGAGGTTCCTCAACTGGGGCCGGGTGGTCGACACGAGCCTGCTCAAGCGCGATTTCGGCTTCACCCCGCGCTGGACGACCCGCCAGGCCTTCGACGACTACGTGAGCGGCCGCGGACTCCGCCCGCTCATCGCCCCGGAGCGGGTGGAGGCGGTCGAGCGAGGCCTCCTCGACGCCGCCGCCAAGCTCCGCTAGCACCAGACCAGAGGAGATGGACCCCGTGGCAGGAGCACGCGTGATCCCGTTGCACGGTGCTGACCGCAACCAGTCATCCCCGTCCAGGCCCCGCAGGCCGAGGCCGGTCCCGCACCCCACCCCGACAGCGGAGGAACTGCAACAGCCGCTCACGGTGGCCCCTGACCCCCAGGACGCCACCCCTGAGCCCGCCGAGTGGGAACAGCGATTGGGTGGCCTGCTGAACTTCGTCCGCAGGCGCATCGCGGGCGACTACGAGGTCGACGAGTTCGGCTTCGACCCGGACCTGACGGACAACATCCTGATGCCCCCGCTGAAACCGCTGTACGAGAAGTGGTTCCGCGTGGAGACGACGGGAATGCACAACATCCCCACCGAGGGCGGCGCCCTCCTGGTGGCGAACCACTCCGGCACCCTGCCCCTGGACGCCACCATGACGGCTTTCGCGGTGGCCAACGAACACCCGGGCAAACGCCACCTCCGCATGCTCGGCGCAGACCTGGTCTTCAAAACCCCACTGCTAGGAGCCCTGGCCCGCAAATCCGGCCAAACCCTCGCCTGCAACCCAGACGCAGAACGCCTACTACGGTCGGGAGAAGTCGTCGGCGTCTGGCCAGAAGGCTTCAAGGGCATCGGCAAACCCTTCAAGGACCGCTACAAGCTCCAGCGCTTCGGCAGAGGCGGCTTCGTCTCAGCAGCCCTGAACACCGGAGTACCGATCATCCCGGTCAGCATCGTCGGCGCAGAAGAGATCTACCCGATGATCGGCGACATCAAAGCACTGGCAAGACTCTTCGGCTTCCCCTACTTCCCAGTAACGCCGACCTTCCCGCTGCTAGGCCCCCTGGGCGCGATCCCACTGCCGTCGAAGTGGTACATCGAATTCGGCGAGCCGATCCAAACGGACAACTTCGGCGACAACGCAGCAGACGACCCCATGCTCGTCTTCAACCTGACAGACCAGGTAAGAGAAACCATCCAGCAAACCCTCTACAGACTCCTAACCCAAAGGCGCAACGTCTTCCTGGGATAGCAATAAAAAAACAACAGCCAACCCGACTGGTGACCACGACGGCACCAGCGCTCTGCTGATGACCACGACAGCACCGGCGGTCTGCTGATGACCACGACGGCACCAGCGCTCTGCTGGTGGCCACGACGGCACCGGCAGGGGCTGGTTGGAACGTGTCCGATTTTATTTGGGGGATTTGCCCCTTAAAATTGGAGATCGGGCAGGGCTTTGGGGCACTGCCTTTTGGCCCGATCAAGGGGCAAATCTAGGGGCCCCAAATCAAATCGGACACAGCCCGCTGGAAGCCGCAGCCACTACCCGGCAACGCTGCAAGCCGCAGCCACTGACCAGCGCCGCTGGAACGAGCGCCGCTGGAACGAGCAGCCGAGCACCCAGGAACGACCAGGCAAAACGCGAGCCTCAGACGTGCCGCCGCCGATAAGCCATCCCGGCAGCCACAGCCCCGGCCAAAACCCCTGCCCCCAACACCGAAGGCACCCCGATCTTCGCCGCTTTCCGCCCAGTCCGGAAGTCCCGAACCTCCCACCCACGCCGCCGAGCAGTCTCCCTCAACCCGGAATCCGGGTTAACGGCCACAGCGTTCCCCACCACCGACAACATCGGCACATCGTTGGCGGAGTCCGAATAAGCGGTACACCGCCGCAAATTCAACCCCTCCTTCGCAGCCAACGCCCGAACGGCCTGGGCCTTCGCCTTCCCGTGCAGCAAATCCCCGACCAGCCGCCCGGTGTAAATCGAGTTTTCCGACTCGGCCACAGTCCCCAAGGCCCCGGTCAACCCCAACCGCCGAGCAATGATCTGCGCCAACTCCACCGGCGTGGCGGTCACCAACCACACCCGCTGCCCAGCGTCCAGGTGCTTCTGCGCCAAAGCCTGCGTCCCGGTCCAAATCCGGTCCACCATCAGCTCGTCGTAGATCTCCTCCCCAAGGGAGATCAACTCCGCCACCGACCGCCCGGCCACGAACGACAGCGCCTGCTCCCGCATCGCCTTCACGCTCTGCGGGTCTTCCCGCCCCCCGACCCGGAACTTCAACTGCTGCCACACGAACCCCGCGAGGTCGGACGTGTTGAAGTAGTCCCTCGCCGCCAACCCGCGCGCGAAGTGGAACATCGACGCACCCATCATCATGGTGTTGTCGACGTCGAAGAACGCGGCGGCCGTCAGGTCCGTGGCCTTCTCGCCCGGATCGTCCATGGGCAGCGCACCGGCCAGCGCCGCCTCAGCGGAAGCCTCTCCAGCCAGCGCGGCCGCGCGTTCACGGTCCGCCGAGCTCTCTACCCGCCTCCATGCCACAGCCAGCGCCTCCTGGTCAACCTGCGAGCTCTGGCATCAGGGTAGCGATCAGGAACCGAATGCAATGCCAGGCAGTCCGGGGAGTGGCAAAGGCAACGGAATGGTGATCGTCGGCAGCCCCAGCGACGGCACGGTCGGCAGCACCGACGTGAGCGGCGGGATCGCCGCCGTCGGCGAGTTCAGCACCGACTGGTCCGGCGGGGCTGCGCCCGTGGTCGTGGTCGCCGCGGGCGGCACCGGAGCCGACGGCACGGTCGCCACGGGCGGGCTGACCAGCACCGATGGCGGGTTCGTCCCGGACGACCCCTGTGCGGGCGGTTCGGATCCGCAGGGCGAGGACGCGGGCAGCGGCCCCACGTCGTCCGACGCGCCGGTCGTCACGGGCGAGCAGCCGGTGCGGGCCCGCAGGTCCGCCATCCGCTGCGCCATCTTCGCCAGGAGGGTCAACGACGTGGCCGATCGGGTCACGGCGGCTTCGGGCAACCGAGGTCGCAGGTCGGTCAGCCGCCGGGTCTGGGCCTGCGACCAGTCGGCCAGCGTCCCCAGCACCCGCTCGTCCGAGTTCGCGCCCACGGTCGACAGCTCGCGCGATCCGGCCGCCGCGTCCGTGTCGAAGTCCGTCAACGCCGTCAGGTAGCCGCCGAGCGGTCCGTCGTCGCCGTACTGGTCGGCGAGCGTCTCCATCTCGGCGAGCCGGGCCGCGGCGAACTCCAGCCGCTTCAACGCCTTCGACTCGTCGCCGAACGTGAACCCCAGCGACGCGGACTCGGCGGTCCGCTTCATCCCGTACAGCGCGTCGCCGGGCAGCGCGTCACGGCTCAGCAGCAGGCTCATCCCGGCCAGCGACAGCACCAGGCAGAGGGCGGCCGCCGCGGCGACCGCTAACCGCCCCCGCGCGCTCGACCTCCGCCGGGGCTTGAGGACCGTCACGCCGGAGGCGGCCGGGGGGTCGGCGGCGAGGATCCGCGCGCGCATCCGCTCCCGTGCCGCGGCGTCCGGTCCGCTGGTCGCGGCGGCCGACCGCAGCAGGTCGACCACGGCCAGTTCGGCCGCCAGTTCGGGATCGGCGGCCTCCGGGCGCGCCTCGACCGCACGAGCGAAGCGCTCGTGCTGCCTGCGACGCCCCAGTGGCGTGATACCTCTGCCCACCATCCCGCACCATCTCGACTTCGACGACCTGACCCGAACAACGAAAGGGGGTGTGCGGGGGTTACGCGAACGGCGCCTTTGCGATCGTGATCACCGCAGCCAGGTCGGCAGCAACGTGGCCAACCGCCGCACCGCGCGGTGCTGGAGGGCCTTGATCGCGCCTTCGTTGCGCCCCATCCTGGCCGCCGTCTCGGCGACCGACAACCCCTGGATGAACCTCAGGGTGATGCACTCCCGCTGGTCCTCGCCGAGCTGCCCGACGCACTTGAGCAGCTCCGCGTTGGTGGCGTCGGTGAGGACTTCCTGCTCCGGACCGCTCGCGACCTCGCGGTTGTCCGCCAGCTCGGCCGTGGTGATCTCCAGCCGGTACCGCGAGGACTTCACGTGGTCGTAGACGATGTTGCGCGCGATCGTCACGAACCAGGCGCCCACGTCGCGGCCCTGGTAGCTCACCGACCCGATGCTGCGCAGCGCCCGCAGGAACGTCTCGCTGGTGACGTCCTCCGCCAGATTGCGGTCGCCCACGCGGAACAGCACGTACCGGAACACCACGTCCACGTACCGGTCGTAGAGCACACCGAACGAGGCCGTGTCGCCCTCCTGGGCGGCACGGACCAGGTCCCACGGCGTCTGCGCCGTGTCGATGTCCGTCTCCTCGGCCGTGGTGGACTGCCCTCCTGCGCTCCGCGCCGAGCGGAACGTCCGGAAGGACCGGACGTTGTTCGCGCGTCCCCTGGCGATCATCGGGTAGCGGCTCCTCCACAGGTTCGCCGTGGCGAGAGCATACGTGTTGTTACTCCTTAGTAGGTAGCGCGGAGCCGTCACGGTTGTGCGACGTGTGAGCCATGCCTACATCACGCGGCCCACGCGTGACAGACTGCGACGAGCGTGAAGAGTGTTCATCAGGAGGTCACCTTGACCGAGACTGCCCGCAACGTCGCCGACCTGGTCAGCGCTTCCGCGCTGCGCGGCCCGCAGCACGCCGCGTTGATCGACGCGACAGCCGGCAAGCAGTACACCTGGTCACAGGTGGACGCGGCGGTGAACGCGCAGGCCCACGCCCTGGCAGCCGCAGGCGTCACCCCCGGCGACCGAGTCGTCGTCCGCCTCCCCACGAGCCCGGAGTTCTGCGCGGCCGTCTTCGGCGTCCTCCGCGCGGGCGGCGTGGTGGTCCCGGCAGGCCCCGGCCAGCCTCTACGCGAACTCGAGCGCCTGATCGACGACAGCGGCGCGCGACTCCTCATCGGCGACGGCGGCGGAGCCGACATCACCACCCTCGACGCCCAGCCCCTGGACATCGAGGCCGGAAACCCCTTCACCCCCCTCACCGGCGACGAGGACTTGGCGGTCCTCGGCTACACGAGCGGCACCTCCGGCGTCCCCCGAGGCGCGATGCTCACCCACCGGGCCCTGATCGCGAACGTCACCCAGTGCGCCGCCCTCCGCCCGGCCCCGGTGACAGCGGGCGACCGCGTCCTCCTGGCCCTCCCGCTCTTCCACGTCTACGGCCTGGGTCCCGGCCTCTTCCAGGTGGCGGGCGCGGGCGCCACGGCGGTGCTCCTCGAACGCTTCGACGCCGAGACCGCCCTCACCACGGTCAGAGACCACCGCATCACCACGATCGTCGGCGTCCCCCCGATGTACCAGGCAGTACTCGCACAACCGGCAGAGCGCCTGGGCGACAGCCTCTCCACGGTCCGCCTCTTCACCTCCGGCGCGGCCCCGCTCCCCAAGGGCGTCCTGGACGCCATGCGCAACGCAGTGGGCCTCCCCATCTACGAGGGCTACGGCCTCACCGAAACCGGCCCGGTCCTCACGTCCACCCTCGTGGGCGGCTTCCCCAAGCCCGGCTCGGTGGGCAGGCCCCTCCCCGGCGTCGAACTGCGCTTGGTCGACACCGACGGCCGCGTCCTGGACCAGGACGAAGACGAACCAGGCACAGGCCTGGTCTCGGTGAAGGGCGCCAACCTCTTCAGCGGCTACTGGCCAGACGGCCACCACGGCCCAGACGCAGAGGGCTGGTTCCGCACAGGAGACGTCGGCTACCTGGACGCCGAAGGCGACCTCCACCTGGTGGACCGCGCAGGCGACCTGATCATCGTCAACGGCTTCAACGTCTACCCCCACGAGGTCGAGAAGGTCCTGGGCGAACTAGACCAGGTAGCCGAGGCTGCGGCGGTGGGCGTCCCAGACGAACGCACTGGCGAGTCGGTGAAGGCAGTACTCGTACTACGAGACGGCCAAGAACTGGACGCGGCCACGGTCACGCAGCACTGCGCGGCACGGCTGGCGAAGTTCAAAGTCCCCACGATCGTCGAGTTCGCCGAGGAACTACCGCACTCAGCCACCGGCAAACTAGCCCGCTCCCGCCTGCGACTCCCGCAGTCCTGAGCACACCCTACTGACCCACAACCTAGGTGACCTGCGGGTTTGAGAACGTGGCCGATTTTATTTGGGGGATTTGCCCCTTAAAATTGGAGATCGGGCAGGGCTTTGGGGCACTGCCTTTTGGCCCGATCAAGGGGCAAATCTAGGGGCCCCAAATCAAATCGGCCACAGCACGCTGGGACAAGGGTTCACCGGGTGACCCGGCTGGAACGAGCGCCACCGGGTGACCCGGCTGGATCAAGAGCCGCAGAGGTGACCCGGCTGGAACAAGAGTTCGCGCAGCACCACGCAGGAACCGACAGACCCACTGGCACCATGACCACGTGACCCACCACGTGACCCTCATGACCCGCGAAAACTGCCACGCCTGCGACCAAGCCAAAGCGGACGTCCAACGCATCTGCGCCGAACTAGACGTCCCCTGGACCACCGAGGACGTCGACTCCGACCGTGAACTCCGCGCCGAGTACGGCGACCGGGTCCCCGTCATCCTCATCGACGGCGAGGAGCACGGCTACTGGTCCGTCGAGGAACCCCGCTTCCGCGCGGCCCTCACCTGATTACCGTCTGCTTACGACCACTGCCCCCGCCGGCGAACCGCCCGCGCGCAGGCGTCGAATGTGCACTATGGAACCTTCAGCACAACCACCGAAGCCGCCTCGCCTCACAGCGCCGGTAGCGGCCCTCATCGGGGTGCTGGCGGTAGCCATCGCCCTCACCGTCGGCCACTTGGTCGCCGGTTTCGTCGGCCCTTCGGCTTCTCCGTTCCTCGCCGTCGGCAACACCGCGATCGACCTCACCCCTCTCCAGTTGAAGGACTTCGCGGTCCGCACGTTCGGCACCTACGACAAGCTCGTCCTCCTGGGCGGCATGGGGCTGGTCCTCCTCGGCGCGGCGGTCGTCGCAGGCCTCCTCTCCCGCCGCAACCCCCTCCCCGGCTCGATCCTCGCCGGCGCGCTGGGTCTCCTCGGCGTGGCGGCGGTCCTGGCTCGCCCCGACTCCGGCCAGCTCAGCGTCCTGGCCCCGATCGCCAGCCTCGTGGCGGGCATCGCCGTCTTCCGCTGGCTCCACCGCACCGCACTGGCCGCCAAGGACGCCGACGCCCCCGAGGGCCGTCGCACCTTCCTCATCGCCTTGGGCGCGACCGCCGTGGGCGCGGGCCTCGCGGGTCTCGTCGGCCAGTTCCTCAGCAACCGCGTCGACGTCGAGGGCTCCCGCGCCGCGGTCGGCACGATCAAGCCCACCACCCCCGCCCCCGAGCTCCCGGCGGGCGCGGACTTCGCCGCGCAGGGCACCCCCAGCTTCATCACCCCGAACAACGACTTCTACCGCGTCGACACCGCGCTGAGCGTCCCCCGCCTCCGCGCCGAGGACTGGAAGCTCCGCGTCCACGGCATGGTCGACAAGGAACTCACCCTCAGCTACGACGACCTCCGCTCGCGCGACCTGGTCGAGCGCACCATCACCATGACCTGCGTCTCCAACGAGGTGGGCGGCCCGTACGTCTCGACGGCCAACTTCACCGGCGTCCTCCTCCGCGACGTCCTCATGGAGGCGGGCGTGAAGTCCGGCGCGGACCAGCTCTTCGGCACCAGTTCCGACGGCTGGACCGCGGGCACCCCCGTGGACGTCGTCATGGAGCAGGACCGCGGCGCGCTCCTCGCCCTCGGCATGAACGGCGAACCGCTCCCGGTCGAGCACGGCTTCCCGGTGCGGATGATCGTCCCCGGCCTCTACGGCTACATCTCGGCGACCAAGTGGCTCGTCGACCTCGAGCTGACCACGTTCGACGCCAAGACCTCGTACTGGATCGACCGCGGCTGGGGCAGGCTCGGCCCGATCAAGCCCATGTCCCGCATCGACACCCCCAAGGGCCTGAGCCGGATCACCGGCGGCGGCAAGATCACCGTCGCGGGCGTCGCGTGGGCCCAGCCCAAGGGCATCGCCCGCGTCGAGGTGCGCACCGACGGGGGCCCGTGGCAGGACGCCACGCTGTCCGCGGACGTCAACGACGTCTCCTGGCGGATGTGGAAGGTGGACATGGACCTGCCCGTCGGGGGTCACACGGTCGAGTGCCGCGCCACCGACAAATCGGGGTTCGTGCAGCCCCAGGCCCGTGTGGCACCCATCCCGGACGGGGCCACCGGCTGGCATTCAGCCTTCTTCACGGTAGAAAAATAAACTCCATCGGGTGAAAGCCGAACCGGATCGCCAACCGCTTCGAATGTCCCCATGACTAGCGAAGCAGAAATCAACAAGGAGTGATCCGCGTGAGGAAGACCCAGCTCGCCATCGTCGGTGCGATTGCCGCCGCGACCCTGTCGATTGCGGCCTGTGGCAGCAGCGACACCGCCTCCTCCGGTAGCTCGTCCACCGCCGGTGCCGCGACCACCACGTCCGCAGCGGCCGCCACCTCGTCCGCCGCGGCGGCAGGCGCGTCCGACGGCGTCACCAAGACCACCGACGTGTTCGGCGCCGGCTGCGCCTCGGTCCCGCAGGACCCGGCCAACAAGGGCTCCCTGCAGGGCATGGTGTCCGACCCGGTCGCCACCGCCGCCAGCAACAACCCGCTGCTCACCAAGCTCGTGGCCGCCGTCGGCGCCGCGAACCTCGGTGACACCCTGAACTCCCAGGCCGCGATCACCGTCTTCGCGCCGTACGACCCCGCGTTCGCCGAACTGGGCGACGCCAAGTTCGCCGAGCTGGCCGCCGACCCGGCCACGCTGGGCAAGATCCTCCAGTACCACGTCGTCGGCAAGCGCTACGACGCCAAGGGCCTCGAGGCCGCCAAGACGGTCGACTCGCTCACCGGCCAGAAGCTGACGATCGCCGGTTCCGGTGACACGATGACCGTCAACGGCGCCCCGGTGCTGTGCGGCAACATCCCCACCAAGAACGCCACCGTGTTCGTCATCGGCAAGGTTCTGACCCCGCCGGCGGCGTAGTCCCCGAGCTTTTCCCGGAGCGGTGCCCCGAGGACGAAACAAAAGGAGTAGGTGCCCCGCCCCCAGGTTGATGGCCACCGGCCCCAGTACCAGAATCGGTTTGAAAAAAGAGCCCACACCACACAG
>NZ_JBHYHC010000197.1:0-12556 GCF_042738955.1 Umezawaea sp. NPDC059074 | reverse complement strand
AGGCGGGAAAGATGCCTTGACAAGACAAAACGGGTGCGAAGGCGCTTCGGATCGGGGTGGGGAGAGGGGGCTGGGCGACGCCCGGGTTGCGTGCTCCCGTCCTTGAGGTGCCCAGTTTGAGTGCTTCTGCTGTCGAGTTGCCCAGCTTGAAGGTTCCTGCTGTCGAGCTGCTCAGCTTGAGGGCTCCCGGTGTCGAGTTGCCCAGCTTGAGGGTTCTGCTGGCGGGTTGCCCAGCTTGAAGGCTTCTGCTCGCGAGTAGTCCAGCCTGAGTGCTTCTGCTGTCGGGTTTTCTTGGTTGAGTGCTTCTGTCCTCGAGCCGCTCAGCTTGGGTGCTTCTGCCTTCGGGCTGCTCGGGTTGAGAGTGTCCGCCTCGGGGCTGGCCCTGGTTGGGTGGTTCCCTCTTGAGGTCTGCTCGGGTTGAGTGCGTCGCCCTGGGGGCCGCTCGATGTGTGTGCTTCGGCCCTCGGGTTCGCCCGATTTGCGTGTATTCGCCTTCGGGTTGCCTGGGCTGAGTGCGTCCGGTTGGTTCTTGCCCCGGTTGGGTGGTTCGGCCTTGAGCTCTGCCCCTGCCTCTTGGCCGCGTGTGCTTGGTGCGTGCGTCCGTTGGGGCGGGTGGGTCGTCCGCTTGAGTGAAAACCTTGCCGTTCGGGAAAGTTGTGGTGGCAAGGGGATATGGGTTGTGAGGGCGGTCCGGGGGCACCGTGGCCGCTGGTCTGGCCCGGTGTTCATCTGTGTCCTGCCTGGTTGTCGGGCAGGGTTCACCTTGGTTTCTACGTGGGGTTCGGGTCGTCGGTTCAGGTTTTCGGCGGGAAGCGCCCTATGCCACTCTCGCGCGTGTTCTGCCGGGGCGATCCGCTACCGTGAACGAGTGAACGTCGACGTTCCCCTGCCCGGTCCGCCGGTCGACCCCGTGGTGGGGATCGACTCCGCGTTGGCCGGCCTGGAGGGCTTGGAGCACCTGGAGATCGTGGACCACGTGGCGAGGTTCGACATCGCGCACACGGCGTTGACGGTCGCGCTGTCGAGCATCGACAAGGTCTGACCCGGTGCCTCGGAGGTCTCGGCTGGACGCCGAGCTGGTGCGGCGCGGGCTCGCCCGGTCACGAGAACACGCCAGTCAGTTGGTCACCGACGGGCGGGTGACTGTTCGCGGCACGGTCGCGACGAAGCCCGCTACCGCTGTGGAGATCGATGCCGCTGTGGTGGTGCGCGCTGATGTGGACGACCCGAACTGGGCGTCGCGTGGGGCGCACAAGCTGGTGGGGGCGTTGGAGGCGTTCTCCGACATCGTCGTCGACGGTGCTCGGTGCCTGGACGCCGGCGCGTCCACCGGGGGGTTCACCGACGTGCTGCTGCGTCGGGGTGCCCGGCAGGTCGTGGCCGTCGACGTGGGGCGTGGGCTGCTGGACTGGCGGTTGCGCACCGACGAGCGCGTGGTCGTGAAGGACAAGACGAACGTTCGCGCGCTCACCCCCGACGACATCGGCGGGCCGGTCGACCTGGTGGTGGCCGACCTGTCGTTCATCTCGCTCAAGCTCGTCCTGCCCGCGCTCAAGTCCTGCCTGAACCCGGACGGCGACCTGGTCCCCATGGTCAAGCCGCAGTTCGAGGTCGGCAAGGAACGCCTCGGGTCCGGCGGGGTCGTCCGCGACCCCGAACTGCGGGCCGACGCCGTGCTGACCGTGGTCGCCGCGGCCGCCGAACTCGGGTTGCGGCTGCACGGCGTGATCGCCAGCCCGCTGCCCGGTCCGTCCGGCAACGTCGAGTTCTTCGTCCGGCTCCGGCCGGGCGACCCCCTGGACGCGGAAACCGCCGCCGCGCTCGTCCGAACCGCTGTCGCGGAAGGGCCCCAATGACCGAACGGGAAGTGCTCCTCGTCGTCCACACCGGGCGGCAGAGCAACATCAAGCTGGCCATGGAAGTGGCGCTCCGCTTCGCCGAGGCGGGGGTGCGCCTGCGGCTGCTCGACGACGAGGCCCCGCAGCTCTACCCGTGCTGCTCCATGAGCATCGTGCCCGCCGACGACAAGGCCGCCGAGGGCACCGAGCTCGTGTTCGTGCTGGGCGGTGACGGGACGCTGCTGCGCGCGGCCGAACTGGCCCGCGCGGCCGGGGTCCCGGTGCTGGGCGTCAACCTCGGTCGGGTCGGGTTCCTCGCGGAAGCCGACTCGGACATGCTGCACGAGGCCATCACCCACGTCATCGAGCAGGACTACCACGTCGAGGAGCGGATGACGGTCGACGTGACCGCCTCCGTGAACGGCGAGGAACTCGTGAAGACGTGGGCGCTCAACGAGGCCAGCGTGGAGAAGAGCTCCCGCGAGCGCATCCTCGACGTGGTCGTCGAGATCGACGGCCGCCCGGTGTCGGCGTTCGGCACCGACGGCGTGCTGTGCGCGACCCCCACGGGCTCCACGGCCTACGCGTTCTCCGCGGGCGGGCCCGTGGTGTGGCCGGACGTGCAGGCGCTGCTGGTCGTGCCGAGCAACGCGCACGCCCTGTTCGCGCGGCCCCTCGTGGTGTCGCCGCGGTCCACCGTGGCGTTCGAGGTCGACCCGAACGGCCACCCCGCCGTGCTGTGCTGCGACGGCCGCCGGACGTTCGACCTGCCCGCCGGGACGCGGGTCGAGGTCGCCGGTGGCGAGACGCCCATCAAGCTCGTGCGGCTGCGGGAAGGACCGTTCGCCGACCGGCTGGTGGAGAAGTTCTCGCTGCCCGTGCAGGGCTGGCGCGGGCCATCGGTCGGCTGACGGCCCCGCTGGGACACGCCGTGGTGACCGGATTCGCCTCCCGAGGCACCCCACTGTCGGTGCGTGCGGCTAGGGTTCGCCCTGTGTTGGCCGAGATGCGCATCCAGGGCCTCGGTGTGATCGATGAGGCAACCCTAGAACTCGACTCCGGATTCACCGTGGTGACTGGTGAGACCGGTGCGGGCAAGACCATGGTCGTGACCGGGCTCCACTTGCTGAGTGGTGGTCGGGCCGAGGCGTCGAGAGTGCGCACCGGTGCCGACAAAGCCGTGGTGGAGGGCCGATTCAGGGCACCCGCCGGCAGCCCGGCCGCGAAGGTCGCCGACGAGGTCGGCGGCGAACCGGACGAGGACGGCACCGTGATCGCGGTGCGCACGGTCGGGTCGGACGGCAGGTCGAGGGCACACCTCGGCGGCCGTTCGGTGCCGGTCGGCGTGCTCGCGGAACTCGCGGAGCAGCTCCTCGCCGTGCACGGGCAGAACGACCAGTTGCGGCTGCTGCGGCCGTCGGAGCAGCGGGCGGTCCTCGACCGGTTCGCGGGCGACGACGTGTCCGAGCCGCTCGGCCAGTACCAGCGGCTGCGCGAGGAGTGGCTGCGCGTCGCGAACGAGCTGACCGAGCGCTCCGAGCGGTCGCGGGAACTCGCGCGCGAGGCGGACCTGCTGCGCCACGGGCTCGGCGAGATCGAGGCGGTCTCCCCCAAGCCGGGGGAGGACGTCGAACTCGTCGACGAGGCCCGCAGGCTCGCGGACGCCGACCAGTTGCGCGAAGCCGCGACGGGCGCGCAGTTCGCGGTGAGCGGCGCGGCCGACGGCGACCCGGACAACCCCGGCGCGCTGGGCCTCATCGGCGAGGCCCGCAGGCGCGTGGCGACGTCGGAGGACCCGGCGCTGCGCGGGCTGGAGTCGCGGCTGATCGAGGCCGCGGCCGTGCTCGCGGACGTGGGGGCCGAGATCGGCTCGTACCTCGACCACCTCGACGCGGACCCGAACCGGCTCGAGACGGTGCTGGCGCGGCAGTCCGAGCTGAAGCACCTGACCCGCAAGTACGCCGCCGACATCGACGGCGTGATCGCGTGGGCCGACAACGCGAACGAGCGGCTCTCGACGCTCGACACGTCCGACGAGGCGCTGGCCGCGCTGGCCGCCCGCCGCGACGAGCTGGCCGCGGAACTCGCGGTCTACGTCGCCCAGGTCTCCGCCGCGCGCACCAGCGCCGCGGAGGAACTGGGCAAGGAGGTGTCGGACGAGCTGACCGGGCTCGCGATGCCGCACTCGAACATCGAGGTCGCCGTGCACCCGCGGGCCGCCGAGAAGGGCGACGCGCAGGCGTTGCAGGTCGGCAAGGTCCTGCTGCACGCGGGCGCCAGCGGTGTCGACGAGGTCGAGCTGCGCCTCATCGCGCACCCCGGCGCTCCGGCGCTGCCGGTGCACAAGGGCGCGTCCGGCGGTGAGCTGTCACGGGTGATGCTCGCGCTGGAGGTCGTGCTGTCGCACTCCGACCCGGTGCCCACGCTGGTGTTCGACGAGGTCGACGCTGGTGTCGGCGGTCGGGCCGCGGTGGAGGTCGGCAGGCGGCTCGCCCGCTTGGCGCGCAGCCACCAGGTCATCGTCGTCACCCACCTCCCGCAGGTCGCGGCGTTCGCGGACCGGCACCTGGTGGTGGACAAGACGGCCGACGGCATCCTCACGCGCAGCGGCGTCCGGGTGCTGGACGAGTCGGAGCGCGTGGTCGAGCTGGCCCGCATGCTCGCGGGCATGGACTCGACGGACACGGGCCGCGCGCACGCCGTGGAACTGCTCGCGGCGGCCAAGGCGGACAAGGACAGCGCCCCCGTGGTGAGGCGCAAGACGCGTAAAAAGGTGACATGAATCCAGCCGGGATGAACCGCCGCCTCATCGGAGCGGTCGCGCTGGCGCTCAGCGCGGTCGCGACGATCGGCGGCGTCCTCCTGCCGCTGTACCGGGAGACCCGCACGTTCCCGGGGCAGAACTCCAGCCTGGTCGTGACGGCGTTCGGCAGCACCGGGGCCGGGGCGTCCACCCCCGGTTTCGCCGTGCCGCTGGTGCTCGCGGCGCTGCTGCTGCTCGCCGCGGCCGGGTTGGTGTTCCGCGACAGCCCGTCGACGCCCCTGGGGCGGATGGCGGCCATCGCGGGCGCGGCCGTGCTGCTGGGTGCCGCGTGGTCGGTGTACCTGTTCATCACCAACCTGTCGGCGCTCGCGCTGGCCGCCGTGCCACCGGGCGGGACGCTCGTCCAGACGCTGGACGTCGGCCTGGTGCTGCTCGGCGGCGGCTGGGTCGTCGGCACGGTCGGCGCGGTGCTCGTGCAGGACCTGCCCGAGCCGGACACCACCCAGGACGAGTTGCGGGAACGCGCCGAACGCGTCCGGGAGACGGTCCGGACCAGCGAGCGCTTCCGCGCCCCTCGGCGCGAGGAGTCCGTGGTGCCGGAGCGGGAGCGGATCCCGGTGCCGCAGGAGGCCCGTGCCGCGGACCTCACGCGCAAGACGCCGCCCGCCGACCCCCCGCGTGACGAGGCCGCGGTCCCCTCGTCCGGCGGCAAGCGGCGGCGCAGGCACGCGCTGCGCGAGCGCGACGAGGAACCCGAGAACGACGAGGCGATCATCTACCAGCTGCCGGACGTGGCGGTCGACGACGTGGCCACGCCGCCGCTGGGCTTCCCGCCCGCCGAGTTCGGCCCCCAGGAACCCGAGTCGTACGGCTTCCCGCCCGAGGAGTTCGGGCCGCAGGGCCCGGAGGACGAGCCCCAGCCGACCACCCGCGTCACCCTCGACCCGATCGACCCCCCAGGCCGTTCATGAGGCGGAACATCGGCGTGTTCGCCCTGGTCGCAGGCGCGGTCCTCGTGCTGGTCGGGTCGCTGCTGCCGGTCTACCGCCAGTCCTACCGGCTCGCCGAGCGCCTCGAGTTCGAGGTGACGGCGTGGAACGTCCGCACCATCACCGGCCCGCAGCCCGACACGGACGAGTTCCGCTCGTCGGTCCAGTACGGCGTGCCGCTGGTGGTCGCGGCCGGGCTCCTCGTGCTGGCCGTCCTGTTCCTGCGCGGCCGGTTCGGCGTCGTGGCGAGGTTCCTCGCGGCGGGCGTGCCGCTGATGCTGATCGGCGTCGTGTGGACCGTGCTCCAGGTGTTCCTGCGGTTGGCCGAGGGCAACCGGCGCGTCGACCCGATCACCGTGACCACACCGGGCCTCGGCCTGTGGATCCTGGCGGTCGCGTGCGCCGTGGCGCTCGCGGGAGGGATCCTCGTGCAACCCGCGCCGGAACCGGTGGTGCGCGCTCCCGAACCCGAGGGTCCGGTCGTGTACCGGCTGCCGGACGCGGAGGAGCAGGTCACTTAACAGGGGAGCGGGGGATGACTGATGGCGAAGGTGGAGGTCGGGGCGGGGGCCCTGGTCGCGGGGGCGGGGCTGGCGGTGTGGGGGTCGTTCCAGCCGCTGTTCGAGCAGAAGCCGAACAACCCCGGCTCCCAGGAGTTCGTGGTGACCTCGTGGACGCAGACGGAACTGGGCGAGTCGAAAGCGGTGCTCTACGGGGTGCCGGTGCTCGCGGCCTCGGTGCTGCTGGTCCTGTGCGCCGCGCTGGTCCTGGTGGACGCCTGGCTGCCCGGCCGGGTCGCTCGAGCGGTGAAGGTGGCCGCGGTGGGCGCGGCGACCTTGCTGGCAGGCGCGGTGTGGACGATCGTGCAGGTCGTCGCCGTGGTGGCCGAACCAGGGCCTCGGGTCCAGTTCACCTCGGGTGACGGGGTCGTGGTGCTGGTGGTGGCGAGCCTGGTGGCCCTCGTGGGCGCGGTGCTCGTGCAGGGAGAACGGGTTCGCGTGCCCGTGGAGGAACGACCGGTCGTGCGCCGGTTGCCGGACGGCGAAGAGCGCAGCGGGCCGGCGTAGCCGGTCGAACGGGGGGAACGTGGAACAGCAGGGTGAGGACGGGCTCGCCGCGAAGCGGCGGGTGCGGCGGGTCGTGGGGGCGGTGGGGTTGCTCGCGGGCGCGGTGGCGGCGGTGGTGGGGTCGACGCTGCCGCAGTACCGGCAGGTGTACGACTTCGGCGCCGACCAGGTGACGACGTTCCGGATGACGCTGTGGGGTACCGACCTGGTCAGCGGTGGCGTGGTGAACGACGACTCCACGCCGATCCTGTACGGCGTGCCGGTGGTCGTGGCGGCGGTGCTGCTCGTCGTGGCGGCCTGCCTGGTGCTGGCCGCTCCTCGCCTCCCCGACCGGGTGATCACGGCGACCAGCGTCGGCGCGATGGGCGCGGCCGCGCTGCTCCTCGGATCCGTGTGGACCGTGGGTCAACTCGTGCTGGCGAGCGTGGCGAACCACGGGGAGGGGACCCTGGTCATCACGGCGACCGTCGAGAGCGGCGTGTGGACGTTGGTGCTCGCCTGCGTCCTGGCGGTGGCGGGTGGTCTGCTGGCGCAGGACTGGCCGGGGGTCGAGCCGTCGCCGGAACCGGAGCCGGTCGGCGCGATCGTCCACCGGCTGCCGGACGAGGACGACACCGACACCCCTCCGCTGGGGTTCCCGGTTCCCGGCGGCGCTGACTCGTGAGGCGCCTGGTCGGCGGGATCGCGCTGCTCGCCGGTGCCGTGCTGGCCGTGATGGGCCTGGCCCGGCCGCTGTTCGAGCAGACGCGGATGGACAGCGGGTACCGCAACGCCATCCGGCTGACCATGTGGGGCAGCGAGTACTCGTCCTCCGGCGGCTTCTCGCAGTCCAGCCCGAACCCGATCCTCTTCGGCGTGCCGGTGGTCGTCGCGGTGGTGCTGCTGGTCGTCGCGACCGGGCTGGTGGTGGCGGGGTCGCGGCTCCCGGCGTGGACCGTCGCGCCGACCAGGGTCCTGGCGGTCGTGGCTCCCGCGCTGCTGATCGGGTCGGTGTGGACCGTGGGTCAACTCGTGCTCGTGGCGGCAGGGCAGGACGACATCACCAAGGGGTCGATGGACACCACCGTGGGCGACGGGATGTGGACGCTGGTGGCCGCGTGCGCCGTGGCGCTGGCGGGCGGTCTGCTGGCCCAGACCCGGTTCGTCGCGGCCCCGGAACCCGAGAGCGCGGTCGTTTACCAGCTCCCGGACGAGGACGACACCGCTACCCCACCGATGGGTGCCCCGATTCACCCATCAGTGTCCACAGAGGAATCATCACCCGGCTGAGCTGCCCGAACCGGTCGGCGTGGCTCCCGCCGCCCGCGAGTGGATCAGCCACCATCGGACGCATGAAGCTCTCCGGGTTGCTCAGCCGCACGAACCACGACCTGCCGGGCGCCGTCGGCGTCGCTCGGGTCGATCGCCGCGCGGGCGACCTGCTGAGGCGGCTGAGTCCGGGCGACGTCGCGGTGCTCGACCAGGTCGACATCGACCGCCGGACGGCGGAGGCGCTCGTCGCCGCCGAGGTGGTCGGGGTGGTGAACGCGTCGCCGTCGATCTCCGGCCGGTTCCCGAACCTGGGGCCGGAACTGCTGATCGAGGCGGGCATCCCGCTCATCGACAACGTCGGCAGCGCCGTCCTGCGCGACATCAAGGACGGCACCAAGCTGCGGCTGCTCGACGGGATCGTCTACGACGGCGAGACCGAGGTCGCGCGCGGCGAGGAGCAGAACGCCGAGTCCATCGCCGACGCGATGATCGAGGCCAAGGCGGGCATGGCCGCGCAGCTGGAGGCGTTCTCCGCCAACACGATCGAGTTCCTGCGCCGCGAGCGCGCGCTGGTGCTCGACGGGGTCGGCGTGCCGGAGCTGTACGTGCCGATGCGCGACCGTCAGGTGCTGGTCGTCGCGGGCGGACCGAGCCACGCCGAGGAGCTGCGGAAGCTGCGCAAGTACATCCGCGAGTACCGGCCGGTGCTGGTCGGCGTCGACACCGGCGCGGACACGCTGTTCGCCGCGGGCTACCAGCCGGACGTGATCGTCGGCGACCCGGACGGCATCGGCACGGCCACCCTGAAGGCGGGCAAGGAGGTCGTGGTGCCCGCGCAGACCGACGGCCACGCGCCCGGCCTGGAGCGCATCCAGGACCTCGGCATCGGGGCGGTGACGTTCCCGTCGTCCGGCAACGCCGAGGACCTCGCCCTGCTGATCGCCGAGGCGCACGGCGCGAGCCTCGTCGTGACCGTCGGCATCCAGGCGGGCCTGCGGGAGTTCCTCGACCGCGGCCACTCGGGCTCCAACCCGTCCACGTTCCTCACCCGGCTCAAGCTCGGCAGCAAGCTGGTCGACGGCGCGGCCGTCGCCACCCTGCACCGCAGCCGGGTCTCGTTCGGCGTGATCCTCCTGCTGGTGCTGGCCGCCGTGCTCGCGATGGTCGCCGCGGTGTCCGTGTCCGGGGTCGGGCACGTCTACGTCGACATCGCCGTCGACGCGTTCCACGCCGTCACCGACTGGTCGAAGGGGCTGTTCTCGTGATCTCGCTGCGCTACCACGTCGTCTCCATCACGGCGGTGTTCCTGGCGCTCGCCGTGGGCGTCGTGCTCGGGTCCACCGCGATCAGCAGCAGGCTGCTGTCCGGGTTGAGCGACGACAACGGCGCGCTGGGCAGGCAGGTCGTCGACCTCCAGGCCGAGCGCAACGCCCTCAACGCCAAGCTGTCCGAGGCCGACCGCTTCGCCACGTCCGTCGGCCCGCTCTCGGTGAAGTCCCAGCTCGCCGACCGCACGGTCGTCCTCGTGACGACGGCCGACGCGCGCCCCGGCGACCGCGACTCGCTGGCCGCGCTGCTGCGCGCCGCGGGCGCCACCGTCACCGGCGAGCTCCAGCTCACCGACTCCTTCGCCGACCCCCGCAAGTCCGACCAGCTGCGCGATCTGGTCGCCCGCCTGCAACCCGCGGGCACCCAGCTCCCCACCGCCTCCGACCCCGGCACCCGCGCGGGCGGCCTGCTCGGAACGGTGCTGCTGCTCAACAAGGACACCAACCAGCCGCAGGCGTCGGCCGACGAGACCGCGTCCGCCCTCGGCGGCCTCGCGGGCGCGGGTTTCGTGAAACCCGGTCAAGGCCTCCGCCCGGCGCAACTGGCCGTCGTGCTCACCGGTGGAGCGGTCTCCGGCGACTCGGCCGGTGACCGCGCGGCCACCATCGCCCGTTTCGCCATCCAGCTCGACCGGTCCGGCGCGGGTTCGGTGCTCGCGGGCGGCGACGGCTCCGCCAACGGCACCGGTGGCATCGGCGTCGTGCGAGCCGACACGGCGGCCACCTCGGTGCTGTCGACCGTCGACAACGCCGACACCGCGGCGGGCCGCGTGGTCACCGTGCTCGCGCTCCGTGAGCAGCTCGACGGCAAGTCCGGCCGCTACGGCGTCGCGGGCAACGCCGAAGCCCCCTCACCAGGTCAGGCCAGCTGATTAGCCCGATGGGGTGAAGCTTTTGCGCGGTGGGTGCGGTGAGCCGCGCCCACCGCGTGTTAGCGTTGTGGCCCGTGGACAGGGGTTATCCCCCTTTCGGAATTCTTCAGACCACGGGAGCCTCGTTGGTGCTCAACGCACGTACCACCAAGCACGTTTTCGTCACCGGAGGCGTCGCGTCCTCCTTGGGCAAGGGGCTTACGGCTTCGAGCCTCGGTCAGTTGCTGACTTCCCGTGGTCTGCGGGTGACCATGCAGAAGCTCGACCCCTACCTGAACGTCGACCCCGGCACGATGAACCCGTTCCAGCACGGCGAGGTGTTCGTCACCGACGACGGCGCCGAGACGGACCTGGACATCGGCCACTACGAGCGGTTCCTCGCGCGTGACCTGTCCGGCGAGGCGAACGTCACGACCGGGCAGGTGTACTCCGAGGTCATCGCCAAGGAGCGCCGCGGCGAGTACCTCGGCGACACGGTCCAGGTGATCCCGCACATCACGGACGAGATCAAGCGCCGCATCCGCGCGATGGCCGAGCCGGACCTCGAGGGCCTGGTGCCGGACGTCGTCATCACCGAGGTCGGCGGCACGGTCGGCGACATCGAGTCGCTGCCGTTCCTGGAGGCCGCCCGGCAGGTGCGCCACGACGTGGGCCGCGACAACGTGTTCTTCCTGCACGTGTCGCTGGTGCCCTACCTGGCGCCGTCGGGTGAGCTGAAGACCAAGCCCACGCAGCACTCCGTGGCCGCGCTGCGCAACATCGGCATCCAGCCCGACGCGATCGTGTGCCGGGCGGACCGCGAGATCCCGGACGCGCTCAAGCGCAAGATCGGCCTCATGTGCGACGTCGACACGGACGCCGTCGTGGCGGCCGTGGACGCCCGGTCGATCTACGACATCCCCAAGGTGCTGCACGGCGAGGGCCTCGACGCGTACGTGGTGCGCAGGCTCGGGCTGCCGTTCCGCGACGTGGACTGGACCGTGTGGGGCGACCTGCTGGACCGCGTGCACAACCCCACCGAGACCGTGCGGGTGGCGCTGGTCGGCAAGTACGTGGACCTGCCGGACGCGTACCTGTCGGTCACCGAGGCCCTGCGCGCGGGCGGGTTCGCCCACCGCGCCAAGGTCGAGGTCGTGTGGGTGCCGTCGGACGAGTGCGAGACCCCGTCCGGCGCGTCGCACGCGTTGGCGGGCCTGGACGCGGTGCTGGTGCCCGGCGGGTTCGGCGTGCGCGGCATCGAGGGCAAGATCGGCGCGATCACCTACGCCCGCACGCGCGGCATCCCGGTGCTCGGCCTGTGCCTGGGGCTCCAGTGCATGGTGATCGAGTCGGCCCGCAACCTCGCGGGCATCAAGGACGCCAACTCGGCCGAGTTCGAGGAGGGCGGCACGCCCGTCATCTCCACGATGGCCGACCAGCAGGACGTGGTGTCCGGCGAGCGCGACATGGGCGGCACGATGCGGCTCGGCGCGTACCCGGCGAAGCTGACGCCCGGATCGGTCGTGGCGCGGGCGTACGGCGTGACCGAGGTGTCCGAGCGGCACCGCCACCGCTACGAGGTCAACAACGCCTACCGCGACAAGCTGGCCAAGTCGGGCCTGGTGTTCTCGGGCACGTCCCCGGACGGCCGCCTGGTCGAGTTCGTGGAGCTGCCCGCGGACGTGCACCCGTTCTTCGTCGCCACCCAGGCGCACCCGGAGCTGAAGTCGCGCCCGACCAAGCCGCACCCGCTGTTCGCCGCGTTCGTGAAGGCGGCGCTGGACTACCGGCTCGCCGACCGCCTGCCGGTGGAGCTGGCCGAGGCCACGGCGGGGGCCAAGTGACGGCCGCGGGCTCGCACGAGTTCCGCACGGTGTCGTCGCGGGACGTGCACATCGGGCGGGTCGTCGGCCTGCGGGTCGACGAGGTCGCGATGCCCGGTGGTGGGACGGCGCTGCGCGAGGTCGTGGAGCACCTCGGCGCGGTCGCCGTGGTGGCTGTCGACGACGACGGCCAGGTCGTGCTGATCCACCAGTACCGGCACCCGTTGGGGCACCGGCTGTGGGAGCTGCCCGCGGGCCTGCTCGACTCGCCGGACGAGGTGCCCGTCGACGGCGCGCGTCGCGAGTTGGCCGAAGAGGTGGGTCTGGCTGCCGCGCGGTGGTCCACTTTGGTCGATGTCGCCGCGTCGCCGGGGTTCACGGACGAGGTGGTGCGGGTGTTCCTGGCCCAGGAACTGTCCGTTGTGGACAGAGAGTTGCAAGGCGACGAGGAAGCCGACCTCGTGGTCCACCGCGTGCCGTTGGCGGAAGCGGTCCGGATGGCACTGGCGGGCGAGATCGTCAATGGTGCCACCGTCGGCGGCGTCCTGGCCGCCCAAGCGGTCTTGGCGGGCGCAGAGGCCCGCCCCGTGGACGCCCCGTGGCCCGACCGCCCGCACACGTTCGCGGCCCGCAGCCAGAACTGAG
>NZ_JBHYHC010000196.1:0-12581 GCF_042738955.1 Umezawaea sp. NPDC059074 | reverse complement strand
AAGGCTGTAAAGGCGCCTTGACAAGACGAAAGAGGGTGGGGGCGCAGAAACAATCGGGGGGTGCCAGGGTTGGGGGTTAAAAGAACCTGCCGGCACGGTCCAGTCTTGGCGCGGTGCGAGTGCCGGCCGGGGGCCGGAAGATTTTTAAGTCCAGTCCCGCGCGGTGCTAGTGGCGGCCGGGGGCCCAAAGGGCCCTGACAGATAGTTGGTCCCGGTGCGAGTTTGGGCCGGAGGCCCGGAAGGTCCCTCGCAGTCGGTCCCGATGCGAGTTTGGGCCGGGGGCCAGGAAAGGCCCCTGACGGTTGGGATGCGGTGCAAGTTGAAGCCGGGACCCTAGAGAGCCCTGGCAGTCGGTCTCGGTGCGAGTTTGGGCCGGGGCCCTAGAGGCTCCATGGCGGTTGGGATGCGGTGCAGGGTTGAGCCGGGGCCCAGCTGCCCAGTGCGGTTGTGGTCGGTGCGAGTGCTGGCCGGGGGCCGAGCGAATTGGGTTCAGTCGCGTTCAGTGTGGTTGTCCGGGTCCGGTCGTGTGCGGGCAGTGCGTGGGTCTGCGTCGGGCTTGTTCGACGTTGGTTGTGGGTGGCCCGGATCGGTGCTGGTTTTGGTTGCTGCGGGTTGTGGTCGGTGTGTGCGTCGGTGTCGGTCGGGTCAGGTGTGTCCATCGTCGCCGGCGCAGGCTGAAGCTGGCGTCGCACGTTTGTGCTGGTTGTGAGTGCGGGCGTGGACCGTTTGCCCGTGTTAGCCGAGGACGTTGGGTTCGTCGAGTAGCCAGAGCCAGGTGCCGTCCGGTTGCCTGCGGGCTACCTCGGCTGTGGCGCCTCGGCCTCGTCTGGTTGAGGTGAGGGCCAGGTTGCCGTTGTGGAGGGCTGTGCGTTGTTCGCCCGCCACGAACTGGGGGCGGTCTTCCAGGAGCATCGTGTAGATCTCGCGGATCTCGTCCGCTCCTGTGGCGCGGCGGCCGTCGGGTAGGGCTAGTACCGCGCGGGGTTCGTAGAGGGCTACCAGGCCGTCGATGTCGCCCGCGTTGGCGCGTTCGACGAACAGGCGGCCGAGGTCTTCCGGGGTGGTGGCTCGTGCTTGATCGTTCGGCATGTGCCGAGCATGTCAAACGGGTACGACAGTTTTCGCGCGGCGTTCCACCACGACGGACAGGGCGGCGATGGCCAAGCCCGCGAGGCTCAATGCGACGCCTACCCAGGCCGTGGAGACG
Organism: Umezawaea sp. NPDC059074; assembly: GCF_042738955.1. Lineage (NCBI taxonomy): Bacteria > Bacillati > Actinomycetota > Actinomycetes > Pseudonocardiales > Pseudonocardiaceae > Umezawaea > Umezawaea sp. NPDC059074. The sequence continues at coordinate 11,374 of NZ_JBHYHC010000196.1, read as the reverse complement.
TAGCCCCACCCGGCCGCGATGGCCAGGCCGCCGAGCCACGCGCCCGCGCCGTTGGCCATGTTGAGCGCCGAGTGGTTCGACGACGACGCCAGTGACGGGGCGTCCGGGGAGGCGTCCATGAGGCGCATCTGCAACGCCGACGCCAACACCGTGGTCGTGAAGCCGATCAGGAATAGCAGCAGGAACGACGCCACGGGGATGGTCGCCAGCAGGCCGAACAGGGCCAACTCGACCGTGGTGGCGATGAGCGTGCCGAAGACCGTGCCCATGACGGAGCGGTCCAGGAAACGGCCGCCCAGCCACGCGCCCGTGGTCATGCCGAGGCCGAAGACGGCCAGGATCCACGGGACGGCTCCCGCACCAAGGCCGGTGACCTCGGTCGTCGTGGGTGAGATGTAGGAGTAGACGGCGAACATGCCTCCGAAGCCGACCATGCCCGTGACCAGCGCGAACCACACCTGCGGGCGGCGGAACGCGCGGAGTTCGGCACCCACGCTGGCGTCGTGGGCGGCGGCGATGCGCGGCACCCACTGGGCCAGCGCCAAGGCGGTGATGACCGAGACGACGGCCACGGCGGCGTACGCGCTGCGCCAGCCGATCTGCTGGCCCGCGGCGGTGGCGAACGGGACGCCGATCAGGTTCGCGACGGTCAGGCCGACCATCACGCGGGCGACGGCCGTGCCACGACGTTCGGGAGCGACGATGCCGGAGGCGACGACGGCGGCGATGCCGAAGAACGCGCCGTGCGGCAGGCCCGCGACAAAGCGGGAGATCATCAGCAGGGTGGCGTTCGGGGCGATGGACGACAGGCCGTTGCCGAGCGCCACGCCGAGCATCAACGCGATCAGCAGGCCCTTGCGCGGCAGTTTCGCGGCCAGTCCGGCGATCAGCGGCGCGCCCACGACGACGCCGAGCGCGTACAGGCTGATCGAGTGGCCCGCGGAGGGGATGGAGATGCCGAAGGTGTCCGCGATCTGGGGCAGCAGGCCCATCGTGGCGAACTCGGTGGTGCCGATGCCGAAGCCGCCCAGCGCGAGGGCGAAGAGTGCCGGGCCGACTGCTCGACGGGTGGCGGTGGGCTCCAGGGTCGTGGTCAAGCCGGACTCCTGACGGGCAGCAGGGCAGAACTGGTTGAATGCTGAACCGATTCTACCGGCACATATCCCCAGTTCAGCCGTGCGTCTGCTCACAAACGCCCTATCGTCCCAGGCTTGCCAGGAGGTTGATCATCGTCGCGATGATCACGGTCCCGAACAGGAACGACAGCAGCGCGTGGCGCAGCGCGGTGGCCCGGATCGCCTTGGCGCGGATGGCCGTGTCGGACACCTGGAACGTCATCCCGATCGTGAACGCGAGGTAGGCGAAGTCGGTGTACGCGGGCGGCTCGTCGGAGTTGAAGTCGATCCCGCCGTCCGGGCCCGAGTAGTACAGGCGGGCGTACCGGGTCGCGAACGTCGTGTGCACCGCCGCCCACGCCACGGCGACGCTGCCGACGCTCAACGCGGCCCGCACGTCCGGGTCGTGGCCGGACGACGTGAGCAGCAGCCCCACGGCCGCCAGGCTCGCCACGGCGGACACCAGCACCAGCGCGTCCATCACCGCCCGGCCGGGGTCCTCGCGCACGGCGTGCCGCGCGGTCGTCGGCGCGTCCATGGGCCAGATCGCGATCCACTTCCACGCCAGGTAGGTCGCCCCGCCCGCCATCCACCCGACGAGGACGGCGAACGGCCACGCCGCCCCCACGACGGACGCGACCACACCGGCCGCGAGCCCGACCACGATCGCCACGAGCAGGTGCGTGCGAGCGGGCGCGCCCGGAGCGCCGCCCAGCCCCTCTTGAGGAAGATCAGCCACGCTCGCAGGTATACACGCGCGTGGCGGCCGTCACCGGTTGGAAACCCCTGCCCAGCGGCAGAATGTCCCGCATGTCCCCCATCGACGAGGCAACGGCGGCGGCGTGGTCCGCGCTCGGCGGCCCGGCCGACCTGCTGGACGCCGTGTCGTACGTCCCGTCGAGCGGGGTCCTGCCGTCCAGGCTGCCGGTCCGCGAACTGGCGCGGGCGACCGTGGGCGTCTGCTCCCTGGCCGCCGCCGAGCTGCTCGCCCACCGCAACGGCACCTCGATTCCGGCGGTCCGAGTGCACGAGGCCGCGGTCGGCACGGCCTTCGTCAGCGAACGGCACCTGCGCGTCGACGGCCGTGCGCCCACGGTGTTCGCCCCGCTGTCCGGCTTCTGGCGCGCGTCCGACGGCTGGGTGCGCACCCACGCCAACTACCCGCACCACCGCGAACGCCTGCTGACGGCGTTGGGGATCGCGCGGGACGCCGACCTGGCCGACTCCATCGCCGCGCGACGGGCCGAGGACGTCCAGGAAACCGTCTACGCGGCGGGTGGTCTGGCCGTGGCCGTGGGCTCGGGGACACCGCGCCACCCGCTCGTCGAGATCGACCGTGCCGCCGGTGGCCGCACTCTGCCACCGGCGGCACTCCCGGCCGAGGGTGTGCGTGTGCTGGACCTGACGAGGGTCATCGCGGGACCGGTGGCGACCCGCACCCTCGCGCTGCTGGGCGCGGACGTCCTGCGGGTCGACTCCCCACGCCTGCCGGAGTCCGCCGACGCGCACGCCGACACGGGTCTGGGCAAGCGTTCCACCCTGCTCGACCTGGCCGCGGACCGCCAGGTGTTCGACGCCCTGCTGGCCGAAGCCGACGTCGTGGTCACCGGCTACCGCCCCGGCGCATTGGACCACTTCGGCCTGTCCCCCGAAGCCCTCAGGGAACGACGGCCGGGGCTGGTCGTGGCGCAGCTGTGCGCGTGGGGATGGATGGGCCCGTGGGCTGCCCGACGTGGCTTCGACAGCCTCGTGCAGGCCAGGTCCGGAATCGCCGAGATCGAGGGCGACGACCAGCCGGGAACCCTGCCCGCGCAAGCCTTGGACCACGGCACGGGCTACCTGCTGGCGGCGGCGGTGCTGCGTGCGCTGACCGAGGGCGGCGGCCACCACCTCCGACTTTCCCTCGCGGGCACGGCGTCGTGGCTCGTGCACGACCTCCACAAGACGCCCGAGGAGGGCCCGCCGTTCGACCCTTCGCCGTGGGTGACCGACTCCGGCCCGCTGCGCCACGCTTTGTCACCGGTCCACTACGCGGGCGGTCCCACGAACTGGACGAAACCCCTGTCTCCCTGGGGAACGGACGCGCCGCGCTGGAACTGAGTCCATGCTGGTGGCATGGACCTGTCGAGCGAGCTGCTGGGTTTCCCACCCGACGCGCGGGTGCTGATCGTCAACGCCGACGACCTGGGGATGTACCACGCCGTGAACACGGCGATCATCGACACGATCGAGCAGGGCGTCACGTCGTCGTGCAGCCTGATGCCGCCGTGTCCGTGGGCTCCCCACGCCCTGCGCCTGCTGCGCGACCGCCCGGAGATCCCCTTCGGCATCCACCTGACCCTGGTGTGCGACACGAAGGACTACTTCTGGGGACCACTGTCCACAAGGGACAAGGTGTCGTCGCTACTGGACTCGCGGGGCCGTTTCTTCGCCCCCACGGGAATCCCCGACCTGCTCGCACAGGCCCGCTTGGCAGAGGTAGAGGTCGAGATCCGCGCGCAGATCGAGTCCGTGCTGGCCACCGGCCTCTCCCCCACCCACCTGGACTGGCACTGCCTGGCGGACGGCGGCCGTGACGACATCCTCGACCTCACCTTGGCGCTGGCCCGCGAGTACGGCCTCGCGGCACGGGTGTGGCTGGACGCCGGTCGCACGAAGGCTCGTGGCGGGGGGCTTCCGGTGGTGGACCACGACTTCCTGGACAGCTTCTCCCTCGACCTGGAGGACAAGCCCGCGCGGTACGCGGAGCTGCTCCGCGCGCTGCCGCCGGGCCTCACCGAGTGGGCGGTGCACCCCGGTCTGGGCAACGACGAGGCGAAGGCCGTCGATGACGGCTGGCGCGTCCGGAGCACGGACTACGAGTTCCTCATGTCCCCGGAAGCGCGGGAAACCATTGCGGCGGAAGGGATCGCGGTCATCGACTACCGCACCCTCCAGCAGACCTGGACCAGCCTGACCGCACGGCCGGCCGGAGGTCCCCCGTCCGTGAGAACCCCCCGATTCACACGCTAGCAACGGGGTACGACAGGAAGGCCCCTCCGTCCCGACGAGGGACGGAGGGGACCTCAGGGCTTACGCGAACGGCTGGACGTTCGGCTGGAACACCTGGCCGTTGGCCGGGACCTTCAAGCGCACCAGGTAGTCCGTGGCGACCGTGTCGGCGCCGGCGCTGTCACCGAGGATGCAGTGGCCGAACGCGTCGACGCTGATCAACCGGGCGTTCCCCAGTTCCTTCGCCATCCGCTGCGCGAACTTGTACTGCGTGGCGGGGTCGTAGTAGTTGCCGACCACGAGCACCGGGTTGGGCGTCTTGCGGTTCCACGGGCCCGCCCACCGGTCCGGGTGGCGGACCGGCCAGCTCGCGCAGGTCAGCAGGTCGGACGCGGCCTGCGACCGGCCGAACGTGGGCGATTCCCTCTCCCACTGCTTGGCCACCAGCGGGAACAGCTCCGGCACGCGCAGGAACGGCTTGTCGGTGCAGTTGACGCCGTAGTACGAGTCGTCGAACGTGTACGGCGTGTCGCCGAGGGCCCGCACGTCGGCGAGACCCCGGTTGTTCGCCAGCAGCGGCACGTCGACGGACGCGGCCGCCAGCGAGGCGACCCCGTTGATGGCGTCGTGGATCGACTGCAACCACGCCGCGAGCGCCGTGAACGTCGACGGCGAGTACAGGTTGCTGCTCACGCGCCCGATGACGTCCGCGAAGGTCACCACGGCACCGCCGGGGAGCGTGACGGGCTGGGTCCGCAGGTGGTCCCGCAACGCGTCGAACTTCGCACGGGGGTCGCCGTCGCTGAACGCGCACTTGGCCCCGACGGTGTCACAGCGCTTCAGGAACGCGTCCAGGGCGATCTCGAAGCCCTGCGCGCGCTGCTTGTCGTACTCGGCGCCGTTGCGCGTGCGCAGCGCGGGGTCGACGTTGCCGTCGATCACGATCGCCCGCGACTTGCTGGGGAAGATGTTGGCGTAGGTCGCCCCGAGCAGCGTCCCGTAGGAGAACCCGACGTACGTCAGCTGCTTGTCCCCGACGCCCTGCCGCATCAGGTCGAGGTCGCGGGCCACGTCCTCGGTGGACATGTGCTGCAACAGCGGTCCGGCCACCTTGCCGCACGACTTCGTGTAGTCGAGCGTGGCGTCCATCGTGTTCCGGATCTCGGTCTTGGTGACCGGGACCGGCGACATCCGCCCGAAGACCTCGTCGGCCTCCTCCTGCGTGGTGAAGCACTTCAGCGGCGCGCTGCGGCCGACGCCGCGCGGGTCGAAGCCGATGAGGTCGAAGCGCTGCATCACCTCCGGCTGGAAGAACGAGCTGCCGTAGGCGGAGTAGATGAGGCCCGCGCCACCGGGGCCGCCGGGGTTGATGAACAGCGAGCCGATCTTGTGCGCCTGGTCGTCCGCCGGGCGCTTCATCATCTGGATGTCGATGGTCGCGCCGCGCGGCTTGGCGTGGTCGACCGGCACCGGGTAGGCGGCGCAGCTGACCTTGTCGCGCTGGGCGGCCGGGATCTCGGCGAGCACGTCGGCCGCGCAGGTGGTCCACGAGGCGGGCGCGCTCCGGGGTGCGGGTTGTGCGGCGGCGGATCCGCCGATGGCCAGCCCCGACCACACGACCCCCAGGGCCAGTGCCGATGCCAGCGTTCTGCGTGCGTTTGGTAGTGCCACGGGTGATGACTCCTTGGTCTCCGCGTGCGTCGCCCCTCGCCTGACTTACGACGCAACCGCCGGAGAATGCCACCCGTTCGAGTGTCAGCACACCCGCAGATCGGGGGGTTTCGGTCGCTGTGCCGGCTTGAATGACCACGCACAGCGACCGTTCACCCGACTAGCCCACAGCTCGTGCCAACGAGAGGGCGAACCTCCCCTGGGCATCCGTCCACCACCGGTGCAGCTCGAACCCGGCCTCCTCCAGCTCGGACCGCACGCCCTCGGGCCGGAACTTCGCCGACACCTCCGTGCGCAGCTCCTCGCCCTCGGCGAACTCCACGTCCAGGTCCAGCTCGGCCAGCCGCACCCGCACCGGGCGGGTGGCGCGCAGCCGCATCTCGATCCACTCCTGCTCGGCGTTCCACAGCGCGACGTGCTCGAACACGTCCACGTCGAAGTCGCCGCCCAGCTCGCGGTTGATCACCCGCAGCACGTTGCGGTTGAACTCCGCCGTCACGCCCTGCGCGTCGTCGTACGCCCGGACCAGCACGTCCGGGTCCTTGACCAGGTCCGTCCCGAGCAGCAGCCACTCCCCCGCGCCCAGCACGTCGCGGACCGCGGCGAAGAACTTCCGCCGCTCCTCCGGGATCAGGTTGCCGATCGTGCCGCCGAGGAACGCCACCACGCGGGGCGCGTCGCCGGGCAGCCCGGCCAGGTGCTCGGTGAAGTCGCCGACCACGCCGTGCACGCCCAGGCCGGGGTAGTCGGCCAGGATCGCCGCCGCGGCCTCGGTCAGCGCCGTCGTCGACACGTCCAGCGGCACGAACTCCTTCAGCGTGCCGTGGTCGCGCAGCGCGTCCAGCAGCAGCCGGGTCTTCTCCGACGAGCCGGAACCCAGTTCCACCAACGAGTGCGCGTCGGTCGTCGCCGCGATCTCGGCGGACCGGGCGATGAGGATCTCCCGCTCGGCCCGCGTCGGGTAGTACTCCGGCAGCCGGGTGATGTCCTCGAACAGCTCGCTGCCGACCGCGTCGTAGAACCACTTCGGCGACACCCACTTCGGGGTCGCCGTCAGACCGGCCCTGGCCTCCGCGCGCAGCGCGCGGGCCGCGTCCTCGGGTGTCAGGTGCACGTCCACCACTGGCTCTGTCATGGTTGTCCTGTTCTGCCTCGTGGGCCGATCGGCCGGATGTCCACGGTGGACGGGAACGCGCGCACCGTGACGACGGAACCGTCGGGGATCTCCCGCCAGCGCTCGTCGGAGTCCCACGGCTCGGACGCGAGCGCGACCGAGTCGGGGGTGGAGCGGACCCACAGCGCGTGCGTCCACGTCGTGCCGACGAGCACGGTTCCGTTGGTGAGCAAGAGGTTGAGCCGCGAGCCGGGTGCGGCCGCGGCGACGTCGGACACCACGCCCGCCAGCACGGCGGTCGGGTCCTCACCGGTCGCGAGCCGCGCGCGGACCAGTGCCCACAGCAGCGCCGCGTCCGTGGGCGCGTCCAGGGTGAGCAGGTCGGTCACCGGCAGCGCCTTCGCGAGGTCCGCGACGGACTCCGGCCAGTCGGTGATCCGGCCGTTGTGGCTGAACAGCCAGTGCCCGTCGGTGAACGGCGCGCACGCCGTCTCCACGATGGGCATGCCGACCGTGCCGGACCGGACGGCGGCCAGCACCGCGCCGGACGTCGTGGCCCGCGTGACGGCCGCCAGGGAGGCGTCCGCCCAGATCGGCCCGGTCCGCCGGTAGCGCACGGCGGCGCCGTCCGGCGAGTACCAGCCGACGCCGAAACCGTCGACGTTGACGGTTCCGCCGCCCCTCATGTCCGCAGGCGCGTACGACTGGTGCACCAGCGAGTGCGGTGGGTCGTCGATCAGCTCTGCCACGGGCACGGCGGTGCCCAGGTAGCCCAGGTGGCGGCACATGTCAGCTCAGCTCGGCCGCCTTCGCGTCGCGCGCACATCGGAAGCCGGCAAAAATCTGTCGGCGGATCGGGTAGTCCCAGTTGCGGAACGTCGACCGCACCGCCGCCGGGTCGGCCCCGAACGAGCCGCCGCGCAGCACCTTGTACTCCGGCCCGAAGAACACCTGCGAGTACTCGGCGTACGGGAACACCTCGAACCCGGTGTAGCCGTGGAAGTCCGAGCTGGTCCACTCCCACACGTCGCCGATCAGCTGGTGCACGCCCAGCGGCGACGCCCCGGCCGGGTACGCGCCGACGGGCGCGGGCTGGAGGTGCCGCTGGCCGAGGTTCGCGTGCTTCTCGGTCGGCTCCTCGTCGCCCCACGGGTAGCGGCGCGACCGGCCGGTCGCCGGGTCGAAGCGGGCCGCCTTCTCCCACTCGACCTCGGTCGGCAGGCGTTTGCCCGCCCACTTCGCGTACGCCTCGGCCTCGAAGAAGCTGACGTGCACCACGGGTTCGTCCGGCACGACCGGCGCGACGACGCCGAACCGGTCGCGGTACCACTCCGAGCCCACGCGCTCCCAGAACCGGGGCGCGACGAGCTTGGCGTGCTGGACGTGCGCCCAGCCCGCGTCGCTCCACCACCGCTGGTCGGCGTAGCCGCCGGAGTCGATGAACGCCGCGTACTGGGCGTTCGTGACCGGCGCGGTGTCGATGAAGTACGGCTCGGTGTGCGTCTGGTGCGCGGGCCGCTCGTTGTCCAGCGCCCACGCCTCCGTCGACGTGCCCATGGTGAAGTGCCCGCCCGGCACCAGGACCTCCTGGACCGGGAGCGGCCTGCCGGGAGGCGGCGGCGGCGCGTCCAGCACCGGTGCGCCGACGCGGAGCTGGTGGGTGGCCAGCATCGTCTCGTCGTGCTGCTGCTCGTGCTGCACGATCATGCCGAACGCGAACCCGCCGTCGAGCAGCTTGCGCCCCTCGAACCTCGCGGTCTCCAGCACGTCGAACACCTTGTTCCGCACCTCGCCCACGTACTGCCGCGCCTCGGCGGGGCTGAGCAGCGGCAGTTCGGGCCGGGAGGAGCGGGAGTGCTTGAACGCGTCGTACAGCTCGTCGATGTCCGCGCGCACGGGCTCGCGCCCGCCGACGTCCCGCACGAGCCACAGCTCTTCCTGGTTGCCGATGTGCGCGAAGTCCCACACCAGCGGGGACATCAGCTTCGAGTGCTGGCGCACGAGGTCGTGCTCGTCCACCGCGTCCGTCAGCGCCACGCTGCGCGCTCGGGAGCGTTCGAGCTGGGTGGCCACGTGCTCGCGCAGGCGGTCGGTACCGAGATCGTCGATGCTGGTCATGGCGTGACTCCTCCGGACTTCTCGGCGAGCGTGCGGTGCAGGTCCTCGGCCACGGCGGCGGCCTGGCCCATCGACAGGTCCGTGCGGTCCAGCGCGCGGCAGCCGATCTCGACCACGGCGTGCGCGGCCTGGTCGACGGCCCGGTCGGCCAGTCCGTACCGCGCGGCGGTGAGCCACCGGCCCGCGACGGACTCGGTCGCGGCCAGCACCTCGTCCACGACGGACGCGTCGCTGAACAGCGCGGCCATCAGCACGACCGGCGGGATCCACCGACCGTGCGGCGGGGTGTCGAGGTAGCGGACCTCCATGTACCCGCGCGGCCGGACCGGCGGGAACAGCAGCGACAGGTGGTAGTCCAGGTCGTCGCTGGTGGGCACGCGGTCGAGCGCGCCGTCGACCCACTCCGCGAACGTCAGCGGTCGCGGCGGGATCCAGTTCGGCCCCGGCTGCCGGATCGCGATCACCGGCGTGTCCAGCACGCGCCGCGACCACGCCCCTGCCGGGTCCTCGCAGTCGCCCGCGGCGGGCCGCGTGCGCACCGGGTCCGTCCCGTACAGCGTCCGCATCCGCGCCGACGCCCAGTCCGGCCGCCGCCCGTTGACGCCGGGCGAGTTCGCGAACAGGGCGTTCAGCACCGGCCCGAGCGCGTGCACGGCGGCCCAGCGCGCGTTCAGGTGCTCCCGCAGCCCGAAGTCCAGGCACACCTGGAGGCCCGCGGTGCTGCACATCATCGTGATGCCCTCGGGCCCGATCGGCTCGAAGGCGTGTTCCATCGCCGCGTAGCGGGGGACGCGCAGCATCCGCGTCGGCGGCCGGAACGGGTCGGCTCCCCGCTCGCCCAGCACGAGGTCGGCCGAGGCCAAGAGGTTGCGGAGTTGGGTGACGTCCTCCCCCACGGTCTTCAGCAGCTCGGTCAGCGAGGTGCGCGGCGGGGTGGAGATCTCGACCTGGCCACCGGGTTCGACGGTCAGCGGGGTGCCGCTGGGCAGCGGCCGCTGGGGGCTGTCCGGAACGAGGGTGGGTGGTGCGTGCCGACCCAGCGCGGCCGCGAGGGCTCCCGCGTCGAGCTGTCGGGTCGGGTCGTCTCGGTGGTGGACGGTCCATTCGATTTCGACGCCGAACAGGCGTGGTGGGCCGTGCTTGAAGCAGACCGAGGCGACGTACGCCTCGGCCTCGGCACGGTCCCGGAACACCTGGGGGCCGGGCCCCGGTGCCGAGACATTACGCACAGCAGTCAATTCGCGCACTCCCCGTGATGATTCGTCGCTTTTCGACGCTACACGGGGGCACCGACAGTCGCACCCGTCGAAGTTGGACGAACTCCTTACGGATCAGGGAAGACCGGACATTTCCCGTTCACGGCGGGGTTGACACATTCCCATATGGGTATATGTTTCTCGCATGGCACGAGCGGCGACCACGACGGACGCTTTCAACGCGGTGGCGGAACCCCGCCGACGGCAGATCCTCGACCTGCTGGCACTGGGCGAACGCCCGGTGAACGACCTGGTGGACCGGCTCGACCTGGCACAACCGCTGGTGTCGAAGCACCTGCGGGTGCTCAGGGAGGTGGGCTTGGTGGACGTGCGGGACTCCGGGCGGCAACGGCTGTACCGCCTGAACGCGGCGCCGCTGAAGTCCGTCCACGACTGGGTCAAGGCGTTCGAGCGGTCGTGGGAGGAGCGCTTCGCCGCGCTCGACGACGTGCTGGAAGAACTCAAAGCGGAGGAGAGCAGTGATGACGAGCACGACTAGCGGGACCGCGGTGGTCACCCTTCCCACCGACACGCAGATCCTGATCACCCGGACGTTCAACGCGCCGAAGCACCTGGTGTTCCGCGCGTCGACCGAACCGGAGCTGATCAAGCGCTGGTGGCACGGCGGGCACGGCGAGATGACCGTGGCGGAGGTCGACCTGCGCGTCGGCGGCAAGTGGCGGTACGCGCTCGTGACGCCGGGCGGCGACGAGGTGGCGTTCCACGGGGAGTACCACGAGATCGTGCCGAACGAGCGGATCGTCGCCACGGAGGCGTTCGAGGGCATCCCGGACCCGGACGGGAACGCGGCGGTGTGCACCTACGAGTTCACCGAGGAGGACGGCCGGACGACGCTGCGGATGCTGATCGAGCACAAGACGAAGGAGGGCCGGGACATGCACATCGAGTCCGGCATGGAGTCCGGCATGCAGAAGGGCCTGGACCTCCTCGAGGAGACCGCCGTGTCGCTGGCCTGACGCCGTGCGATCATCGAGCCATGGGGAACCTGGGGATTTCCGAACTGCTGGTGATCGTCCTTCCGCTGGTCCTGATCGTCGCCGTCGTCGTGGCGGCACGACGACGGCGCTGACCCGTGGGCGGCCCGCCGG
>NZ_JBHYHC010000195.1:0-12584 GCF_042738955.1 Umezawaea sp. NPDC059074 | reverse complement strand
TAAAATTAGTCGGGCTTCCGGCTTCTCCACCTGCCGTTTTGGCCCGACTAAGGCTCAAATCTAGGGGCCCCAAGTCAAGCCGGCCGTCGCCAAAGCCCTTCCAGCGATGCCGTAACCCAGACCCTTCCAGCGATGCCGTCGCCTAAAGGCTCTCAGCCAACAGTTCCGACAGGTGATGATCCAACCGACGCGTGTCCACCGGCGACACCGTGCTCCAAGGCTGCTGCCCAGGCGCGGCCCGCCGCATCTGCACGTACCGACCCCCAGGACCGTCGAAGAACGCGACCACCCGCTCCGGCCGACGCCGTTTCCCCCACTTGTCCCGAGCCGCCGCACCGAATTGGCCCCGGTTGCCGGCGTCCCGCATCATCTCCGCCAACGTGTGCGCGTCATCCGCCCGCACACCCCGCCCCGACAACACCTGCTCCAACTCCTCCGGCGTCCGAGCAGCAGCCGCGGCGGCGTCCAGATCAGCGCTGGGCAACGTGATCGAGTGCCCAGGCCCAGCCGGCGCAGCGGGCAGCACCGACAGGGCCTCACGGGGCAGCCCCTCGCTGGAACCGGCGCGCAACGTCAACCGCTCACCGTCCAACACCGCCAACACCCCGGACTGCCCCTTGGCAGCCGCCAAGACCCTGACACTCCGCCCCAACCACAACCGACCATCCACCTCAGCCTGAGGCCGGTTGAGCAGGTGCAACAGGTCTTCCAGTTCCGGATCCAGCGACACCGGCTTCCCAAGACCCCGGCGTTCCAGCCCCGCCCACGCCGTCCGCTCCAGCTCCGCTCGTTCGGCGTGGGTCTTGCCGGGGGACGGGACCTTCAGCACCAGCGGCATGACCTCCAGGCGCAGGTGCTCCCACAGCACGTCGAATTCCAGCGCCGAGATGGTCACGGGGTCGCGCACGTCGTTCGTGCCCAGGTCCACTCCGAACGTCGTCAACTGCTCTGGTTCTCCCCGATCACCGGTGGCGAGATCATCCCGCCGATGCCGTAGATGTCGTCCGTCTCGCGGAGGTAGTCGGCGGCGTTGTGCTCGCCGTCCTCCTCCTCTTCGGCGCGGCCGCCGACGTTGCCGAACGGGTCGAACGAGCTCTGCGCGGGCACCATCGGGGTCGCGCGGCGGTGGACCGTGTCGTTGTCCTGGGCCTGCGCCGCGCCGCCACCCGCTGAACCGCCGGGTGCGCCGGGCATGCCGTGCTGGCCCGCGGTGGGCGTGGCCACGGGGCCGAACTCGGCCGAGCTGGCCACGGTCGCGCCCCGGCCCGCGCCCGACGAGCCGCCGGACGAGCCGCCGTGCGCCGAGTGGCCGTCTTCGGAGGACGACGAGGTCGTGCCGTCCTTGCGGGTGGTGCGACCGCCCAGCCTGCCGAGGACGCCGGTGCCGCTGCCGCCGCCGGAACCGCCCGAACCACCGGAGGTGGTCACGCCGTTAGCGGTGCGGGTCGCGCCCTCGGTGGTGGCGGCGGTCGTGCCCGCCGCGCGGGTGGTGCTGCCGGTCGTCCCGGCGGGAGCGGTGGTCGGGCGGGCGGTGCCGCCCTGCTGGGGCACGCGGACGCCGCCGACGTAGCCGACCGGGCCGCCCACCACGCCGTAACCGGTGCCGAGGCCGCCGTTGATGCCGCCCGCGCCGCCCAGGGACGACTGCGTCGCGTTGATCACGAGCTGCGGCGGCTGGTGGAACTGGCCGAGGGTGCTGGTGTTCGTGGTGGTGCTGGAGGCGTAGGTCGCCATGACCTCGCGGGCGCGCTGCTCGGCGGCGTTGTGCGCCTTCTCCTGCACCTCGTAGTCGGTCTGGCCGCCGACGAGGTGCGTCAACGCGCTCAGGATCTTGCCGGGGTCCTCGGCCGAGACCGGTACGGGGGCGGGCATGTCCGCGCGGGCCTTGCTGATGAAGTCGGCCTGCATCTCGGCGGACACGCGCATCACGTCGGCGCCGGTGCGGGCGTCGTCGGCCCACGCGGCGAGCGGGTTCAGGCCGGCGCGCGCGGTGTCGGCGGCCTTGCCCTCCCAGGTCGCGCCGGACTTCATGACGCCGGTGTACAGCTCGTTGTTGATCTCCACGAGTGCCGCCGAGACGCCCTGCCAGCGTTCCATCGACGCGTGCGACGCCTTCGGCCCCGGCCCCGAGTTGATCTGGCGGTAGAGCTCCTCGTGGCTGTACCCGTTCCAGCGGTGTCCGTCGGGCATGAAGACTTCCCCTCGATTCGCGACCGGCCCGTGCTCCCGCGGCCTCTAGCAGCCGCTTTGCTTCATCAGGCCGGTGGCGTCGCCGTCCATCGTCCGGTACTGCTGTTCGACCAGGTCCAGGGCGTCCATCGCCGACTTCAGCTGCCGCTGGTAGCTCGTCAACGCGCCCAACGCGGAGTCGCCCGAGGTGAAGGCGCGCTCGTTGAACTTCTCCGCCGCGTCCACGCTCACGCCGTCGCCCGCCCAGGGCCGGACCCGGACCTCGGTGAGCGCGAGTTCGATCTGCTTGTCCAGTTTCGTCAGCGCGTTCGCGAACGCGCTGCGGAGACTGGGGATCGCCCCCGGTTCCACACTCAGGGTGTGGGTGGTCAGGAACGCCTCGACGTCTGCACCACTAACCTCGGACGGCATCCAGGCCTCCTGCGTAACGTCGTTCTCGGTCGACACTCTAGCCATCTCGGCACACCACCAGGGAGGGGCTGATCGGACTTCCCCCGAGTGGGTCAGCGCCGTTCGAGCAATCCGCTCAGCGCGGCCTCCGCCGCGCGCTGGGCCCCGGCGCACAGCGTGTCCTGCGTGGCCTTCTTCTCGTTGCCCCCGTCGCGGAACATCACGTCCAGGAACTGCCCTTCCGCCACGTCCACCTCCACGTTGCACACGTCGTCGAGCCCCGGCGTCCTGATCACCATCGCCGGGAACCCGCCGATCGTGGTGAAAACCGGCTCCACCTGGGCGTTCTCGGACAGCCACACCCCGATGCCCTCCACTGTGACGAGCGCCAGCCGCATCACGTTCCCACTGATGCCGCTCCGGAACGAACAGACCTTCGACTCCCCGAAGGCGTTGTCCACGTACGCGTTGGGCGCGTGGTCGAGGCTGAGCTGCGCCCGCTGGTCCGCGCTGAGCACCTCGCACGGGTCGAGGTCGTCGAGCCGGACCTCCCGCGGCCGGGGCAGCTGGGGGACGGTCGTGGTCGTCGTCGTGGGGTCCGGAGGAGGGGGAGTCGAGGACCGGTGGTCCGCGGTCGGGTGGGTCGGCGTGGAGCAGCCGAGCAGGATCAGCGCAGGTAGGGCGAGTGCGAATGGCAGGAGACGCCGCATGGGCGTTTACCGTAGTGCCAGTGGGTGGACGTTCGGTGCCGCCGGGTTACCGGTCGGTCACCAGCCGGGACCAAACGCGCAGGTCGTGGTGTTCCCCTTGGACCATCTGGGCGCCCCGGAGGCGACCCTCCGGGGTGAAGCCCGCCTTCTCCGCGACCCGCTGTGACGAAACGTTGTCCACGGCCTGGCGGTAGCTGATCCGGTGCAGCTCGACGAACCCGAAGCCGAAGCCGACCACGGCCGTCGCCGCGTGCACGGCGATCCCGCGGCCTCGGTGCTCGGCGGCGGTCCAGAGGACCAGTTCGGCCGACCGGTTGTGCGGGTCGACGTCCTTCAGTGCGACCTCGCCGACCGGGGTGCCGAGCAGCTGGTCGCACACGGCCCACGAGTAGCGCTGGTCGCTCTCCCACTGCCAGGCGCGGAACTCGACGTACTTGCGCGCGGCGGCCTCGTCGTCGACGAGCAGCCCGCCCTGCCAGCGGCGGATCTCCGGGTCGGCGAAGGCCGCGACCAGCGCGGCGGTGTCGTCGATCCGGTCGTCGGCGCGCAGCTGCCGCAGGTAGTACTCACCCGCGTTGATCTCGACCGGTTCCACCCGTTCAGGTTAACCGTTGTCGCTGGTGAAGCCGTCGTGCTCCTCCGCGAGCGCGTCCAGCCACTCCCGCCGGGTGCCCGCGGGCCGCCCGTCCGGCGCGGTCAGCAGCTCCACCACCCAGTCGGCGGCCTCGGCGTCGTCCTCGCCCGCCAGCAGCTCCTTGTGCACGGACGCGGGCGTCCAGCCCTGCCCGGCCAACGTCTTCGCCAGCCGTTCGGCGTCCTCGCGCTCGGGCAGCACCAGCAGCACCTCGTCGGCCACCGAGGGCGGCTCGAACGAGGGGGAGTCGTCCAGCAGACCGCGTTCCAGCAGCGCCTCGCGCAGCGCGGCCGTCGTGGGCGTGTGCACGCCGTCGACGCCGATCCTCCGCGCGCCCTCGGCGTTCTCGGCCTTGTCGTCGCAGAACACCGTCAGCGCCGCCGAGTGCTGCAACACGCGCAGCGCCCGCCGGTACGCCTCGGGCGCGGGCTTCATCGCGCCGATCCGCGCCGACGTCACGACGGCGTCCACCTCGCGGTCCAGCCCGAGCAGCCGCAGGTCGGCGGGCAGCCTGCTGGTGGCGTTGGTGAGCAGCGCGACCCGGCAGCGCCGCCGCGCCTGGCGCACCAGCTCCAGCGCCTCCGCTACGACTTCGCCCGGCCGGGTCCACGCGGCCACGGCGGCGGCCGCGTCCGGGCCGCCGAGCCGGTCGACGACACCCGCCCGCCACACCTCGTCCGGCACCTGGCCGAGCAGCGCGGGCGTGACCAGGTCCGGCGTGAAGGCCGCGCGCGCCAACGCGCCGCGCGGCAGGCCGTGGGCGTCCTCGATGGGGTCGTCGGGGCCGAAGCTCCGCAGCACGCCGTCGAGGTCGAGCAGCAGGAGCGTGGGCGCGGTCAGCTGCGCCGCCTGCGGTCGCGGTCGCGGTGGCGGTCCCGCCGACCGTCGTCGCCGAGGACGCTGCCCGCGAGGATCGCGATGGCCGGGACCATCAGGAACACCAGCGGGTTGCGGATCAGCAGGAACAGCGCGACCGCGATCAGCCCGCCCAGCGGCACGGCCGCGCGCAGCAGCCGGTGGCTCAGCGGCGACCCCGGAGCCTGCTTCGGCACGACCTCGGCCGCGGCCGGTCGGGCGACCTGCCCGAACCGGGGGTGCGGCTCCGGCAGGTCGGCGAACAGCGCGAGCAGGTCGCGGCGGGTCTTCGCGGTCGTCACGAGCGCGGACCGGTCGCCGTACTCGTCCAGTTCGAGCCGACCGGCGCTCATGTGCTCGCCGAGCGACCTGAGTGCTTCTTCGCGTTCGGTGTCACCGATGCGGATGTCGGGCTCGCTCACACCGTCGAATCTAGTCCTTCAACTCGCACAGCACGGTCCCTTGCGTGACCGTGGAGCCGGAACTGGCCGCGAGACCCGTCACGGTGCCCGATTTGTGCGCCGTCACCGGGTTCTCCATCTTCATGGCCTCCAGCACGACGATCAGCTCGCCCGCTTCGACGACCTGGCCCTCCTCCACGGCGACCTTCACGATGGTGCCCTGCATCGGCGCGGTCACCGCGTCGCCGGACGCCGCCGCGCCCGAGCCGCCGGACCGCTTGCGGGGCTTGGCCTTCGCCGCCGCCGACCCACCGCCGCCACCGCCGCCGAGCGCGAGGTCGCCGGGCAGCGAGACCTCCAGCCGCCTGCCGCCGACCTCGACGACCACGGTCTGCCGCGGCTCGTCCTCGCCCGCCTCGGCGGGGTTCGCGAACGGCTCGATCCGGTTGTCGAACTCCGTCTCGATCCACCGCGTGTGCACGGTGAAGGCCTCCTCGGCGGTGAACGCCGGGTCGCGCAGGATCGCGCGGTGGAACGGCAGCACGGTCGCCATGCCGTCCACGACCATCTCGTCCAGCGCCCGCCGTGCCCGCTCGATCGCCTGGCGGCGGTCCTCGCCGGTGACGATCAGCTTGGCCAGCAGCGAGTCGAACTGCCCGCCGACGACGCTGCCGCTCTCCACGCCCGCGTCGACCCGCACGCCGGGGCCGGAGGGCGCGGTGAACGTGGTCACGGTGCCGGGCGCGGGCAGGAAGCCGCGACCGGCGTCCTCGCCGTTGATCCGGAACTCGATGGAGTGCCCGCGAGGCGTCGGGTCCTCGGTGAAGCGGAGCTTCTCCCCGGCGGCGATGCGGAACTGCTCGCGCACGAGGTCGAGGCCGGAGGTCTCCTCGCTGACCGGGTGCTCGACCTGGAGGCGGGTGTTGACCTCCAGGAACGAGATCGTGCCGTCCAGCGCGACCAGGTACTCGACCGTGCCCGCGCCGTAGTAGCCGGCCTCCTGGCAGATGGCCCGCGCGGAGGAGTGGATCGACGCGCGCTGCTCGTCGGTCAGGAACGGCGCCGGGGCCTCCTCGACGAGCTTCTGGTGCCGCCGCTGCAACGAGCAGTCGCGCGTGCCGACCACGACCACGTTGCCGTGCTGGTCGGCGAGCACCTGCGCCTCGACGTGCCGCGGCTTGTCCAGGTAGCGCTCCACGAAGCACTCGCCGCGGCCGAACGCCGTGACGGCCTCGCGCACCGCGCTGTCGAACAGCTCGGGGATCTCCTCCATCGTGCGGGCGACCTTCAGGCCGCGCCCGCCGCCGCCGAACGCGGCCTTGATGGCCACCGGCAGTCCGTGCTGCTCGGCGAAGGCGATGATCTCGTCCGGTCCGTTCACCGGGTCGTTCGTGCCGGGCACCAGCGGCGCGCCCGCGCGGGTCGCGATGTGCCGGGCGGTCACCTTGTCGCCGAGGTCGCGGATGGCCTGCGGGCTGGGCCCGATCCAGGTCAGCCCGGCGTCGATGACGGCCTGGGCGAAGTCCGCGTTCTCGGACAGGAAGCCGTAGCCGGGGTGCACCGCGTCGGCCTCGGCGCGCTTGGCGACGTCCAGCAGCTTGTCCACCGACAGGTACGTCTCGCCCGAGGTGGCGCCGTGCAGCGCGAAGGCCTCGTCCGCGAGGCGCGCGAACGGCGCGTCCCTGTCCGGATCGGCGTAGACGGCGACGCTGGCCAGCCCGGCGTCGCGGCACGCGCGGATGACCCGGACGGCGATCTCGCCGCGGTTCGCGACGAGCACCTTGCGCAGTGCGACCACGTCCTACCTCCCAGGCAACGACGACTCGGGGACCTACCGGCAGCTTAGTGACCCGCCAGTAACCCCGTGACCGAGAGCATGCTCACTTTCCGGGGAGAATGGTCCTCCACCGGAGGCTTTCGGAGGGGGACACCGTGGCGGGAGCGCCCAGGTCTGTGCTGGTCGCGGCGGGAGCGGCGGTGCTGGTGGTCGTCTGCTGCCTGGTGGCCGCGTACGCGCTGCGGCCGCCGTCGGCGCCCGACCCGTCCGGCGGGGACCGCTCGGCGTCGGACGCGGGCCTGCGCTGCGGGTCCTCGGCGTGCCGCACGGCGGTCAAGTCCGACGTCGGCGCGGACCTGGTGGAGGTGCTCGTCGGCGAGGGCGGCGGCCGGATCAAGGTCACCGGTCCGGCGGGGCCGAACGTCTTCGAGTCGACCGTCGTGGACTCCGGCGGGGTGATCGACGCCCAGTCGTTGGAGTGCGTGTCCGCCGAGGTCAGCGTGTGCCTGGTGCGCGGGAAGTCCGGCGAGGAGCTGCTCGGCGAGGTCCTGGTCGGCCGAGGGGGCACGTGGACGCGCGCCCAGGCCCGCTACCTGGCGACCGGCGGCTACCTGGCGCTGCACGACGTCGACGGCGACCAGGTGGCCGACGTCGTCGCCGTGCAGCGCCCGTGCGACCCGACGGGCTGCAAGCGCTCGTACGCCCAGGTGTTCTCGTTCTCCGGGACCAAGCCGCTGCTGGGCTGCACGGCGGCCGTCAACGCCCTGGAGGACCTGCCCGGCTGGCCGACGGTCGCTCCCGCGGCCGCCGACCTCCGGTCCTGCGGGGCCTAGGCGGGCACCGGCTCCTTCACCGGCTCGGACAGCAGCGGCGGGGCGCTCGGGGCGTTGAGCACCTCGTCGTCCAGCAGGCCCTCGCTCCGCGCGACCAGCACCGGCA
Organism: Umezawaea sp. NPDC059074; assembly: GCF_042738955.1. Taxonomy (NCBI): domain Bacteria; kingdom Bacillati; phylum Actinomycetota; class Actinomycetes; order Pseudonocardiales; family Pseudonocardiaceae; genus Umezawaea; species Umezawaea sp. NPDC059074. The sequence continues at coordinate 4,688 of NZ_JBHYHC010000195.1, read as the reverse complement.
CGGTGATCTGGCCCGCCACGTTCGTCGCGGTCCGCACCATGTCCAGGATCGGGTCGATCGCGTAGACCACGGCGACCCCGGTCGCGATGACCTCCGGCGGCAGGTTCACCGCGCCGAGGGTCAGGGTGAGCATGGTGAACCAGCCGGTCGTGCCCGCCGTCGCGATGGCGCCGAACACGGCGACGGCGACGATCAGCAGGTACTGGCCGATCCCGAGCTGGACGCCGAACAGGTTCGCGATGAACACCGTCGCGATGGCCGGGTACACCGCGGCGCAGCCGTCCATCTTGGTCGTGGTGCCCAGCGGCACGGCGAAGCTCGCGTAGTCCGGGTCGACGCCGAGGTTCGCGGCGGTCTGCCTGCTCAGCGGCAGCGTCGCCCCGGACGAGCGGGACACGAACGCGAACTGGAGGGCCGTCCACGCCTTCGCGAAGAACGTCACCGGGCTGACCCGGCCGACGAACCGCAGCAGCAGCGGGTAGACCACGAACAGCACCAGCAGCGAGCCCGCGTAGACCGCCGCGATGAGCGAGAACAGCGGCTTCACGAAGCTGTTGCCGTAGGTCGCGAACGCCGACCCGATCAGCCCGAACACGCCGAGCGGCGCGAGCAGCACGATCCAGCCGACGACCTTCTGCACCAGGTCGAACGCCGACCGCGTGAGCGCGACGAACGGGGCCGCCCGCTCGCCGATCGCGTACGCGGCGAAGCCGATCAGCAGCGAGATGAACACCACCTGGAGCACCGCGCCCTCGGTGAACGCGCTGAACAGGTTCGACGGCACCAGGCTGTCGAGGAACGCGCTCCACGAGCCGGTGTCGCGGGTGGCGAGCTTCTTCACCGCGGCCTCGGACGGCGTCACCTGCACGCCGCTGCCGGGCTTGAAGATCGTGGCGATGGCGAGGCCGATGAGGACGGCGATCAACGACGTGGTCGCGAACCACAGCAGCGTCTTGCCGCCGAGGCGGGCCGCGGTGCGGGACCCGCCGAGCCTGCTCAGGCTGGTGATGCCGACGACGATCGCCGTGAACACCAGCGGGATGACGGTGAGCTGCAACAGGTCGGTGAAGACGCCACCGATCTTGGACAGGGTGGTGGTGAGCCAGGTCTGGCCGGTCTGCTTGGCCACGAACCCGGCGAGGGCGCCGAGCACGAGCCCGGCGAGGACGGCGAAGCCGAAGACCTTCGGCTTGGTGTAGGTGCTGAGGAACGCCACGACTGCTCCGAGGTGTGCGCAGGGGAGGGGGCTCGGGGCTGGTGGCCCGTCAGCCCGTGCTCTTCCTGCGACCCAGGTCGATGTGGCGGCGGCGCGTCAGAAACTCGTTCACGAAGCCCTCCCCGACGTCGGCGACGTGGGTCGAGCTTCTCGGAGATCCCGGTCGGTGACCAGGGTTACCACATGTCGGACACCCGAACGCCGACCTCGCCGAGCAGGCGGCGGGTCAGCGGCAGGCTGATGCCGATCACGCTCGACGGGTCGCCGTCGATGCCGTCGACGAACCAGCCGCCCAGCCCGTCCAGGGTGAAACCGCCCGCGACCTGCAACGGCTCGCCGGTCGCCAGGTACGCCTCGAGGTCGACGTCGTCCGGGCGGCCGAACCGCACGGTCGTCGGCTCGCTGCCCTCGCCGCGCGCGACGACTTCGCCGTCCCGCAGCCGCAGCACGGCGTGCCCGGTGAGCAGCGTGCCGGACGTGCCCGCCACCCGCCGCCAGCGCTCGCGGGCCACCTCGACCGTGCCCGGCTTGCCCTCGAGGGAGCCGTCGGCGGTGAGCAGCATGGAGTCGCAGCCGACCACCACGGCGTCCGGGAACTCCGCGGCCACCAGCGGGAGCACGGCTTCCGCCTTGGCCACGGCCAGCGCCGTCACCACCTCGGCGGGCTTCGGGTCGACCAGCGCGGCGGCCACCGCGTCCTCGTCGACACCGGACACCCGCACGACGGGCTCGATCCCCGCTCCGCGCAGGACGGACAGGCGGGCGGGGGAGGCCGAAGCCAGCACTAGGCGCACGTGATCAGCCTAGTGCCGGCTCCTGGCTCAGCTCCCCTGCGTGACGGGAACCTGGTCCTGCACCGGGGCGACGGCGGGCCTGCGCATCGCCAGCGTGCAGGCGGTGCCGATCAGCAGCACGGCCACCAGCATCCACATCGTGTCGCCCGCCGCGTTGGTGAACGCCGTCGGGTAGTCGCCGCGCGCGTCGGCCATGCGGGTGTCCAGGCGGGCCTGGAGCAGCACGCCGACGGCGGCGCTGCCGAGCACCGACCCGATCTGCCGCGAGGTGTTGAAGATGCCCGAGCCCGCGCCCATCAGCTTGCGGTCGACGCCGCGCGTGGAGATGTTCGCCAGCGGCGCGAACACCAGCCCGAGCCCCGCGCCGCACACCAGCAGCTCGGGGATCAGCTCCCAGCTCGCGATGCCCGGCTCCAGCCGCAGCGACAGCAGGGCGATGCCGATCGCCAGCAGCGCGAACCCGGTGGCGGGCAGGAACCGCGCCCACGGCCGGTCCGACAGCTTCCCGGAGATCGCGCTGAACGTGCCGGACAGCAACGACATCGGCGCGGTCAGCAGACCGGACTCGACGGCGGACAGTCCGAGCACCGACTGGATGTAGATGATCAGCGGCAGGAACAGGCCGGTCACGCCGAAGCCGATGACGACGTTGGCCGCGTTGCCCAGCGAGAAGTTGCGGTTCGCGAAGATCCGCAGCGGCAGCAGCGGCTCCTTCTTGTTCACCGCCTGCCACACCACGAACGCGATCAGCAGCACCACGCCCGCCGAGATGATCTCGGGGATCGTGATCGGCCCCCACACCTCGCCCCACGAGTACTGCTGGCCCTCCTGCACGCCGAACACCACGGCCGTCAGGCCGACGCAGCACAGCAGGATGCCCAGCGGGTCGAAGCTGTGGCTCGTCCCCGGCTGCCAGTCGGGGACGAGGATCGCCGTCATCACCAGCGCGACGACTCCGACGGGGATGTTCACGAAGAAGATCCACTCCCAGCCGAGGTTGTCCACCAGCACGCCGCCCAGCAGCGGCCCGGTCACCGTCGCGACACCCGCGACCGCGCCCCACATGCCCATCGGCCCACCGCGCTTGGCGGGCGGGAACAGGTGCGTGATGAACGCCATCGTCTGCGGGGTCATCATCGCCGCGCCGAGACCCTGCACGCCGCGCGCGACGATCAGCATCTCGACGGAGCCGGAGAGGCCGCACCACAGCGACGACCCGACGAAGACCACGAGGCCGGTCATGAACAGGCGCTTGGGTCCGAACCGGTCGCCGAGCCTGCCGGTGAGCAGCAGCGGGACGGCGTAGGTCAACAGGTAGACGCTGTTGACCCAGATGATCGCGTTGAGGCCCGCGTCCAGTTCCTTGATCATGGACGGGATGGCGACGTTGACGATCGTCGTGTCGAGCAAAATCATGAAGAAGCCGATGCACAGCGCCGAAAGCGCCGCCCACGGGTTCACCTGCCGGCTCATCGCCGGTCCTCCTCAAGCTCTTCGATGCGGCGATGAACCGCGTCGGGCCACCTCAACCCACCGTTGGTGAGCCGGTCGATCAGCCGCTCGACCCAGTCGAGCTCGGCCTGCCGCATCGCGCGGGTGTAGTCGTAGTCGATCCAGAACACCGGTTCGACGTCCTGCATCGTCAGCTCGGCGATCGTCACGTCGGTGACGGCGAGCTTCTTCTTCAACGCGCTGGCGCGGCGTCGGAGTTCGGTGACGGCCTCGTCCTGCCGCAGCGTGTGCAGGTGCTGCACGGCCATCGCGAACCGCGGGTACTCGGGGATCACCTCGGACACGTTGGCCAACACCTCGGCCCGGAACGTGTCCACGCCCAGTTCGGTGAGCTGGTACGTCGTCCGCTCGGGCCGCCTGCCGTCCCTGCTGGTCTCCACGACCTCGATGAGCTGGTCTTTTTCGAGCTTCTCCACGGCGTGGTAGAGCGACCCGACGGTGACCTTCGTCAGGCGACCGAGTTGTCGTTCGCGGATCTTCTGCTGGATCTCGTACGGGTGCATCGGGGACTCGTGGAGGAGTTCCAAGACGACCATGGCCAGCGGCCGAAGGGCGACCACGTGTGTGCTCCGTTCTGATTATTCGAACTGGAGTATATGCACGGTCGCGTAGAACTACCGATGCGGGCGGGCTGTGGTCCTCGGCACGCTGGGCGTGGTGAAGCGTTGGGCACTGGTCAGTGCGCGCCCTCGGCGGGCGGGGTCGCGAGTGGCCGTCGCGGCGGTGGTGTTGGCCGTGGTGGCGGGGGTTGTGCTGGTGGGGCAGGTGCTGTCCGCCGATCCCGTGGGGTACGGGGTGCCGGTGTGGCCGTTCGCCGATGCCGGGGATCGGGCTGAGGGGCGGGTGATGTCGTCCGTCGTCAGGGCGGCTCGGGGGGCTGAGGGGCTTTCCGGGGTGGCTGGGGCGGTGGCTGCGGGGGACGTTGAAGTGGTTCGGGCTTCGTCGTTGCGTGGGGGGAGTGTGGTGTGGATGGTGTTGCGGTTGACGGTGCCTTGGGTGGGGGTTCGGTGTCGGGAAGTTGTGGTGCAGGGGGCTGTGCCTGTGGAGGTCAACAGTCGGCGGGTTTTGTGTTGAGGGCTTTGTTTGAAGGGGTTCGCGTTGAGGGCTGAACCCCCGGTTGCGCCAATTATCCCACCCTCTTTCGCTTTGTCAAGGCTGGAAAGACG
>NZ_JBHYHC010000194.1:0-12726 GCF_042738955.1 Umezawaea sp. NPDC059074 | reverse complement strand
GGTGACCGGGAGGTGCGCGGTGGCCGGGGAGAGAGCCTGCCACCGCGCACCGGGTCAGCGGACCGGTTTGCTCGCGAACACCCAGCGGTTGCCCGCCAGCGGGTCGTTGCCCACCGGGTGGACGCCGCGGCCGTGGTGGCGGGTGAAGTCGAACGGGGTGTGCACGTGCGCCGACCAGCCGCGGTTCGCCAGGTCGGTCGCGGAGTCGGGGCGCGGCTCGCCGTCGAACAGCGCGAGCAGGTCGACGCCGATCTGCTCCAGCGTCGAGGCGTACAGGTGGTCGTCGCGGAGGTCCGGGAGTTCGCGCGCCAGCTTCGCCTCGTACGCCACGGCGCTGCCGGGCGCGCTGAGCCGGTCGATCGTCGCGAACAGGGCCCGCTCGGCGTCCGGCGGCAGGTAGAGCAGCACGCCCTCGACCAGCCACGTCGTCGGGGCGGACGGGTCGAACCCGGCGTGCACCAGGTCGGTGGCCCAGTCCTCGCGCAGGTCCGTCGCGATCGGCTTCCGCTCGGCCTTCGGGACGGCCTCGATGCCGTTGAGGACGCGGTGCTTGAACGCCAGCACGCCCTCCCGGTCGAGCTCGTGCACGACCGTGCCCGCCGGCCAGTCGAGGCGGTACGCCCGCGCGTCCAGCCCGGCCGCCAGCAGCACCACCTGGGTCGAGCCCGCGTGCGTGCAGCCGACCAGGAAGTCGTCCAGCGCGCGGGTCCGCAGGCCGAAGTAGCGGGCGAGGCGACCCCACAGCGGGTTCGCGTCGCCGTCCGGCACCTCGTCCGGGCGGACCGGCCACCCCGCCGACGCCCGCGCGGCGCGGACGAAGTGCTCGGCGTAGACGTCCCGCGCGAGCGAGTCCGGGCGGTGGGTCTCGATGGCCCGCGCCGCGGCGACCATGAGCGCCGTCAACCCGACACCCCCCTCTACGCCGGTGTCCGGAAACCTGGTGCCGACCACGTGTCCTCCTGTTCTCCTCGAGCCCACCGCTGGTGGGTGGTGGTGCGGGCGCCGTACACGGCGCCCATGAACCGCAAGACGTCCTCGTCCCGCAGGTGCAGGCTGGTGGTGCAGTCCGTCAGCACCGTGACGTGGAAGCCCTTCTGGAACGCGGTGCGCGCGGTCGAGTCGACGCACACGTCCGCGTAGACGCCCGCGAACACCAGGTGCTCGACGCCCCGGCGCACGAGGTGCCGTTCGAAACCCTCGCTGAGGAACGCGTCGAAGCACGCCCGCTTGGTGAACACGTGCTCGTCGGGCCTGGGGGAGACCCGGTGGAACTCGGCTCCCCACGTGCCCTCCCGGCACTTCGGCCGCTTGCCCAACTCCTGGTCGCGCCGCCGCCAGCTCGGCCCCTGGTGCTCGACGTCGCCGACGAACCGGACGAACACGACCTCCGTGCCGCGCGCCCTCGCAGTGTCGACGGCCTTGGCGGCGTTCGCCGTCGCGGCCTCCAGCACGGACGGGTCGCCGCGGTACCGGGCGTTCGGGCCGGTGCAGAAGTCGTTCTGGAGGTCCACGACGACGAGCGCAGTCCTCACGAGCCCGCCACCAGCGTGCTCGCGGGCTGCAACTCGGCGAGCAGCGCGTCGACGACCGCGGTGGTCGAGTGCGTGCCGCCGAGGTCCGGGGTGAGCACGCCCCGCGCGCCGATCGCCTCCAGTGCGGCCTCCACCCGGCGCACCGCGCCCGCGCAGCGCCCGTGCCGCTCCGCGATGGCCGCGGTGGCGCGGATCGTGGCGGTCGGGTTGACCACGTCCCGGCCCTCGAGGTCGTCGGCGGAGCCGTGCACGGTCTGGTACTCGACCAGGCCCGAGACCTCGGGGTGCAGGTGGACGTTCTCGGTGTACCGGTTCTCCTGCTTCTCCGAGCCGAACCGGTCGAGCAGCACCACGTGCATGATGTCCGCCCACTCGTTGCCCGCGATGATCACCGTGCGCGGCGCGAGCCCGTGCTCGACCAGGTTCCGGTTCACCGTGTCCGGCTGGGACAGCGTGATCTCCACGCCGTGCCGCAGCGCGCTCTCGGCCACCCAGTCGTCGAGCGCGCCGTCGAGCAGGTGGAACTTGTACGCCATGACGATCCGGTCCACCTCGTGGTCCGGCCACTCCCGCCGCGCCCGCTCCAGCGCGAACGCCACGACCTTCTCGGTGACCGCCCTGCTGAACGTCGTCGTCCGGTCGACCGCGCCGGGGCGGTGCCGGTTCTCGCCGGTGTAGAAGCCCTGCGCCTCGTCGCGGACCAGCAGCAACGACGACGACGGGGTGGTGAGGACGTCGACCTTCACCGCCTGGAGCCGTTCCCGCACCAGGTACAGCGACTGGGCGTTGACCGCGGTCCGGAAGATCGCCGGGGTGCCCAGGCCGGCCTGCGTGCGGCAGAACCGCTCGTAGTGGTCCGCGTCCTCCCGCGTCAGCTCGCGGACCCGTGACATGCCGCCCTCGGCGCGCAGGGAGTGGTACGAGTGGTAGGTCCTCGGCGAGCGCGCGACGCCGATCTCCACCCCCGATAACTCCGCCAACGCCGCCAGGACGCGGTCGAAGACGACCGCCAGCTCGGGTCCGGTGCCCCGGCCGACGGCGAGTCCGATGACTGGTTTCACCGTGCTCCTCCGCCGTCAGGCCGACGCGGCCCCGACGAGGTGGTCTCCGGGGATCCCCGTCTTGTCCGGGCGGTAGTAGTCCTTGATGCCCGCGATCCACGCCGTCACGGTGATCTGGTCCCTCGGCGTGGGCTGGAACGCGTCGAACAGCGAGTGGACGTTGCCCCGGTCGAAGCCGATGGCGGACATGAGCCCCACGAACACGTGGCGCTCGATCAGGCCGTCGCCGTCCGGGTCGCCCAGCGCGGCGAGCGCCTCGGCGAAGTCGCGGGCCGTCGAGTCGAAGCGCTGCGGGGACAGCACGCAGGCCGCGTACTCGTCGAAGCTGATCCGGTTGTCGCCGTCGGTGTCCAGCTCGGCCGCGAGCGTCGTCCAGTACCGCCGGAACGCGGCCGTCATCGCCCGCTTCTCCCGCTCCTCGGACTCGGGAGCCGCCAGCACGACCCGGTTGGCCATCAGCTCGAAGTCGGCGGCCTCGAGGTGGCCCGTGCCGTCCGCGTCGAGCAGGGAGAAGATGAGTCCGATCCGATCGGCCGCTGCAGTGCGCATGGGATTCGCCAACCTCTTCCGGTGGATAGCGGGTAATGCCCGATATCGGCTCATTCGACCACCCGCCTTCGGCGCGTGTGGGGGGAGTCACCGGAAAGGATGAATTCGACCCGCCGGGTCCGGAATTGCGCCGAACGCGGTCGGGGTTGGGCTGGTCGAGTCACCGGAAACCGATCGGTTTCAGGGTGTGGCCCACTCACCGTCTGCGCGCCTTCGCCGGGCGGGCTTCCGCTGGACCGCCGAACGGGCCGTCGACCACGCACAGTGACGACACGGGGGTCGGGGGACGGTGGGGGCGGCTTGCGGAACTCGCGCGAACGCGATGTCCTTCGGCGGCCGGGACCGACCGCCCGGTCGAGAGGGGCCCGGACCGCGGCCGGGAACCCCGCCGCACCTCGCGGCGAGGCCCGGCGGGTGGCGGGTCAGACCGCCAGTGCGGCCTCGATCTTGGCGATCATCTCGCGCTCGGCGTCGGCGACCTGGCCGTCGGCCGTGGCGACCTCGTGGCAGATGGCCAGCACGGCGGCCGGGAACGACCCGGCCTCCTCCGGCGACTTCGTCGCGAGGATCTTCATCGAGGTCCGCAACGCCTCGATCACGGCGTGCTCCAGGTCGGTGTCCGTGCCCTCCGGCAGCCGCACACGGGCCCCGTTGAGCACCAGCCGCAGCTCGCTCGACAGGTTCACCATGGCCTTGAGGCCCGCGAAGCGCTCCTGGTCGATCGGGCCGGGGTCGGCGTGCGACACCAGCACCATCGCGCCGTAGACGGCCCTGCGCAGCGTTCGGCTCTCCGCGTCCGTGTAGAAAATCATGCGGTCACCATAGGACCTGGTCGATCCGGGGAGGTCACGGTGGTCGAGGTCGGGCGTTTTGGGGCTTTCGGGAGGTGGACGAACCCCGGTTCGGGGCCCGTTCGCCGTTCGTGAGGCCGGTGCCTGTACAGCGCAGAACCGCTGAACGGCGCGCCGGCCACTTCGTCCGGCGGCCTCGAGCCGGAGCTGTGGCCGATGCGCTCGTCACGCTGAGTGTCGTCGCCGTCAGGACGTCGATGAGTGCCGCGGCGAGCCCCTTGGTCCTCGTGCACGGGCATGTGGTGATCCGTATCCCGTGCGGGACGTTCCTCCAGCGGTTGTCCGATAAACCGCGGTCCATTCCTTCGAGTCCACGGGAATGGTCGTCATTCCGCCGCCGAAAGAATTGAGCGGTGCTCCTGTTCGGCGAGGGGTGAAACATCGTGAGGTGAACCGCGTGGGCGACACCCGTGCCGGACGATTCGGCGGCGCTGCCGTCGTCGGGGAAGGTGCGGGATCCCGAACCCGTGCCGTGCTCGTGGTCGCCACCGGAGCGGCGGGCCGGGGTGGAAATGTCTGGTTGGTTGTGCAAGCACTTATCCGGAGCCGAGCGCGAATTCCGCGCCGCCCGCGTTCCACCACCGCGAATAGATGGGGCTGGCCTGCACGCGGTGTCGATAGCCGGTGATGAATCCGGCGTGCACGCGGTCGACCAGGTCGGCCACGGCGGAGCGTTCCGGCCACACCATGACCAGTCGACGGTGCAGCGGATTCCCGAAGAGGGGTTTCACCACGATTCCGTCCACGTCGTGGATCGCGGGGTGGACTCCCGCGATCGTGTTCTCCGAGCGCACGAGTTCCAGCGCGGTCGCGAGGTCGGTGCCGAAGTGGGCGAAGCGGGGGGTGAACCCGGCGGCCTCGCAGGTGAGCTGGAAGGTCGAGCGTGGGCCGCCGACGGACTCCTCCGGCATCGTCCACGCCTCGTCGGCGAGGTCCACCAGGTCGAGTTCCGCGCGGTCCGCGAAGCGGTGGTCGGCGGGCAGGGCGACGAAGACGGGCTCGGTCAGCAGGGGTCTCCGCAGCACCCCGAAGGGCACCTGCGGCGGGGTCCTGGCGAACTCGGCCATCACCGCCAGATCCAGCTTCTCGGTGCGCACGTGGTCCATCACGGCTTCTCCGGAACGTTCCATCTGCGTCGTGATGTCCTGTTCCGGCAACAGTTCCCGCACCGCGGCCACCAGTTGCGGGATGAGCGCGCCCGCGACGCCTCCCAGTTGGACGGACGCGGGGTGCGCCCCGTCGGCGATCTTGCGGGCGGTCACGCAGAGGTCGTCGAACTTGTCCACGATCTCCTGCGCGCGCAGCACCACGTGCTCGCCGAGGTCGGTGAGCACGACCCCGTTGGTCGCCCGCACGAACAGCTGCCCGCCGAACGTGCGTTCTATCCTCCTGAGCTGGGCTGTGAGCCCCGGTTGTGCGATCTTCAGCGAGGTGGCCGCGCTCCTGATGCTGCCTGCCGCGGCGACGGCCAGTACGACGTGGAGATGACGGAGTTCTACGCGCACCCGGCCACCCTATTGCAGTCCGATGCGTCCGACTGCTGCGAATGGATTTCGGAATTAGTCCGATGGGCGGCTTCAGTTCGGTATGAGGGGTATAACTCCCGAGTTATTGCTCGCTGATACTGCCCGATGGGCCCCTTTTCTGGTCTGCTGAATTGACCGAATAAAGGAGCGGTTCAACCGTGTCTGACACCCGGAAAGCTCTGAGGCTGCGGCGATTATCACGTCCGCGCGACGGAAAATACCTGTTCGTCCCGCTCGACCACAGCGTCTCGGACGGTCCGGTTGTCCCCAACCACCGGTGGACCGGGCTGATCAGCGCCGTGGTGGCGGGTGGCGCGGACGCGATCGTGGTGCACAAGGGCAGGGTCCGGCAGATCGACCCGGCGGTGCTCGGCGACTGCGCCCTCGTCGTGCACCTCAGCGCCGGGACCGCGCACGCCGCCGACCCGAACGCCAAGGTGCTCGTCGGCGACGTGGAGGAGGCGCTGCGGCTGGGGGCCGACGCGGTCAGCGTCCACGTCAACGTCGGCTCGGACACCGAGGAGCGCCAGCTGGCGGACCTCGGCGCCGTCGCGGCCTCCTGCGACGCGTGGAACGTCCCGCTGATCGCCATGGTCTACGCCCGCGGCCCGCGCGTGGCCGACTCCCACGACCCGGTGCTGCTGGCGCACGTCGTCAACATCGCCGCCGACCTCGGCGCGGACATCGTCAAGACCTCGATGGCGATGCCGGTCAGCCGGATGGCCGACGTCACCGCCCACTGCCCGATCCCCGTGCTCGCGGCAGGTGGCCCCGTCGACCACGTGGACCCCGTCGGCTACGCCGCGGCGGCGATGCGCGCCGGGTGCGCGGGTCTCGCCATCGGCCGTCGCGTGTTCACCGACCCGGCGCCCCGCAGCCTCGTCGCGGGGCTGGCCTCCGCCGTCCACCAGGGCACCCGCCGCGGTGCCCACGCAGATCACCCCATCACGACCACGACAGGTGCCGCGTGAAATTCGCTTGGATCGACGTTCGCCACGTCCCGCAGGACCGGTTGGAAGGAGTCGTCGACGCCGCCGTGCACGCCCGTGCGCGCGCCGTCGTGGCGGCCGACCCGGCGGTGCTGGTGACGCTTCCGCCGACCGTGACGAAGGTGCTGTTCCTCCCGGACGGCACGCCGCCGCCCGAGGACGACGGCGGCGCCGACCTGGTCGCGGTGGTCGTGCACGACGAGGACGGGGTGCACGCCCTGCGCGGCACCGGTCGGGCCGCGTTCGTGGAGGTGCGCGACGACCGCACGCTGCGGCTCGCCTGCCTGGCCGCGGTGGAGCTGCCGCACACGGTGGTCAGCTTCACCGACCCGACCAAGATCCCGCTGGAGATCGTGATCGCGGCGGCGGACCGCGCGAGCGGCGAGCTGATCTGCGTGTGCGCGGACGTGGAGGAGGCCGGGATCGTCCTCGACGTCCTGGAGCACGGCTCCGACGGCGTGATGATGGCCCCGCGCACGGCCGACGACGTGTTCGCCGTCGTGCGGCTGCTGGAGGCCAGTTCGGCCCCGCTCCAGCTGACGACGTTGACCGTGGAGTCGGTCGTGCACAGCGGTCGCGGCGACCGGGTGTGCGTGGACACCTGCTCGCACTTCGAGGAGGACGAGGGCATCCTCGTCGGCTCCTTCTCCACCGGGTTCATCCTGTGCTGCAGCGAGACGCACCCGCTGCCGTACATGCCGACCCGACCGTTCCGGGTCAACGCGGGCGCGCTGCACTCGTACGTGCTCGGCCCGGAGAACCGCACCAACTACCTCAGCGAGCTGAGGTCCGGCGGCTCCGTCCTCGCGGTCAACTCGGAGGGCCGGACCCGCAAGGTGGTCGTGGGGAGGGCGAAGCTGGAGACCCGGCCGCTGCTCACCATCACCGCGCACTCGCCCGAAGGCGTGGTCGTGACGCTGATCGTGCAGGACGACTGGCACGTCCGCGTGCTCGGCCCCGGCGGGAAGGTCCTCAACGTCACCGAGCTGGAGAGCGGGCACGAGCTGCTGGGCTACGTGGCCACCGACCAGCGGCACGTGGGCTTCCCCATCGGCGAGTTCTGCAGGGAGAGCTGATGGGGCTCCGCGTCGAGGAGTTGGTCGCCGACCTGCTCGCGAAGGGCGCGGACGACGCGCCCTACCTCACCCACGCGAACACCGTCACGCGCGGCGGGCTGCGCGAGGCGGTCGCGGCCGAGGCGCGCGTGTTCGCGGCCGCGGGCGTGCGCCGCGACAGCACGGTGGTGCTCCAGTCGCCCGCGAGCTTCACCCAGGTCGAGGCGCTGCTGGCGCTGTGGTCGTTGGGCGCGCAGGTCATGCTCGTCGAACCGCGGCTCGCCGCAGCGGAACTGGAGGCTCTGCGGGTGCGGTGCCGCGGGCAGTTCGTGGTGCGGGCCGGGGACGTCGGGCGCGGCTACGTGCGGTTCCGCGAGCGCTTCGAGCTGGTCACCGAGCGGCACGCCGACGGGGCGCCCGCCGCCACCGACCACTGCCTCGTGCAGTTCAGCTCCGGCTCCACGGGCCTGCCGAAGGTGATCGCCCGGACGGCCGAGTCGCTGCGGGCCGAGGTGGACGTGTTCAACCGGATGCCGGAACTGCCGGTGGCGGGGGACAAGGTGCTGCTGCTCAGCTCCACCTCCCACAGCTTCGGCCTGGCGTTCGGGATCCTGCGGTCGCTGGACGTGGGCGTGGAGCTGGTGTTCTCCACCCAGCTCTCCGGACAGGACGTCGCCGACACGGCCGCCGCGCACGGGGTCGTCGGGATCACCGGCCTGCCGCACCACTACGCGGCGCTCAACGACGTCGAGGTCCCGCCCGCGCTGCCCGCGTTGAGCTGGGTGCTCTCCGGCGGCGAGCTGATCGGGCGGGAGGTCGAGGAGCGCTTCACCGCGCTCTACGGCCTGCCGATCGGCCAGGGCTACGGCACCACGGAGACCGGCATCCTCACGATGGACGTCACCGGCCTCAGCCGCCCGTCCGTCGGCCCGGTGTGCGACGGGATCGGCCTGCGGGTGCGTGACGGGCAGGTGGAGGTCGCGCTGCCCGCCTCGCCGTACCTCGTCGAGCCCGAGCGGTCGGGCTACGCCGACGGCTGGTGGCGCACCAGCGACCGGGGCGAGCTGGTCGACGGCCTGCTGACCCTGCACGGCCGCGCGGACTCGCTGGTCATCTTCGGCGGCAACAACATCGACCTGCTGGAGATCGAGGACGTGCTGCGCGGCCACCCGGTGGTGGACGAGGCGATCGTCGTGTTCGACGGCGCGGTCGAGGCGTACGTGGCGACCACGTCGGACGACCTGGACGAGGACACGGTCCTGGGCTGGTGCGCCGCGCGGTTGGCGGACTTCAAGCAGCCGGGTGTGGTGCGGGTGCTGCGCAAGCTGCCCCGGACGCCCAACGGCAAGCTCGTCCGCGACCGGTCGGTCCTCGCCGGGGCCCGGTAGCCGCGCCACGGCCACCGCTCACCCGGCGTGGGCGGTGGTCATGGCGTGCGCGATCCGGTGCAGCCGGGCGGTGTCCAGGTCGTCGACGGGGACGCCGAACCGCTCGGCCAGCACGGCGGCGTACTCCTCGGGGGTGTCCAGCGCCGTCTCCACCCGGCCCGCGGGCCCGTCCGCCGTCAGGCGGGTGCCGAGCAGCGTCAGCACGTGGTCGTCGGACGGCCGCTGCGCCAGCAGCAGCCGCACGAACACCGACTCCGGCGACGTGGTCTGGTACTCGTGCAGCGGCTGGAACGAGGACAGGTCCACAGGCTCCTCGCGCAGCCGGTAGCCCGGCAGCCGACCGTGCCGGTGCATCCCGATCCACCAGTCGTCGTCGGGGGCCACCTCGAAGTCGAACCCGCCGCGCTCGTGGCGGCCGGCTCGCAGCGGCAGCGGTTCCAGGAACCCCTGGCCCATGCCCACGTCGGCGACCCACGTGCCGCCGTCGACGCGCACCAGCAGCGCGAGGTGGTTGCCCCAGTGCGGGTCCTGCTCGTCGCGGTCGCCGATGGCGGCGCACGCGAGCGTGACGTCGAAGCCCAGCGCCTCCAGCAGGGTGGCGAACGCCGAGTTCAGCTCGTAGCAGTACCCGCCCCGGCGGCGGGCGACCACCTTGTCCAGGATCGCGGCGCGGTCCAGCGGCTCCACGGCGTCCAGGTGCACGTCGAAGTTCTCGAACGGCACGGTCGCCAGGTGCGCCCGGTGCAGGCCGCGCAGCACGTCGGCGGTCGGTGTCACGGCCCCCCGGTAGGCGATGCGCTGGAGGTAGGCGTCGACCGCACGTGGTGCCATGCGGGGAAGTCTAGGAGTCGATCACGGCCAGTCGCACAGCCTGGCCAGCTCGTCGGACCACGCGGGCTCGCCGACCTCGGACAGGCTGGGCTCGGTGCCCAGCGGCATGACGTCCTCGGTGTGCCGGAGGAACTCCTCGACCCACGTCACGGACAGCCGCAGGGTGACCCGCAGCCTCCGCGAGTCCAGTTCGAGGCTGGTCACCAGGCCGTGCCGGACCCGGACGTCGCCGAGGCCGCCGCCCTCCGAGAGCAGTTCGCGGGAGAACGTCCAGCTCGTGACCTCGTCGTCGTGCAGGAGCAGCGTGACCGCGTAGGGATCGGTCGTCGACCAGCTCAGGGACACCGGCGTGCCGTTCTGGTTCCGCCGCCACCCGTCGCGGGACATGATCACGGTGCGAGTGCTGCTGCCGAGCACGGTGTGCGTGTTCTCCACGCCGAAGCACGAGAGCCACTGGTGCTCGTCGCCCTCGCGGTGCTGGTACGAGTGGGGTCCGCGGGTCATCGGTGGGTCCTTCCAGGCGGCGGGCCTTTCCCTGGAAGAGGCGGCGGGCGGGCTGTGGATGCGGTCCGTGATCAAATCGCGATCCGGGGTGTCTTTTGGTCCACTGTGGACGGTGAAAATGGTCGCCTGGGCGGTCGTCGCCACTGCTACGGTCCGCCGGGAGCCCTGACACCCGGAGGTGCCGATGGCGCGGTGCTACCTGACCACGACAGTCGTCCACGGAGGTCCGCCCGATCTGGGGTACGCGCTGGAGGTCGTGCGCGCGGACGTGCTGGCCCGGCACCACCGCCTGCGCGGTGACCGGGTGCGGTTCCTGACCGGTGGGTCGCCGGAGTACGCGCGGTTGCGGGAGTCGTTGGCGTTGACGTCGACCGACTTCCTGGAGGTGGGGGAGGACGCTCGGCACCTGGCGGGGGTGGAGCGGTTGAGGGCGGCGTGCGGGGACGGCTCCTGGGAGCGGCAGGTCGAGCGGGTGCGGGACCTGATCCGGGCCGGGAAGCTCCGGGTCGAGCCCGCCGGGCGTCGGGAGGAGGTGCTGGTTGGAGAGGTGTCGGAGGTCGAGCTGGACTCCACGGCCGCCTACATCACCAGCCTGGGGTACGGGGTCGACGGGCCGAACCACCGGCGGTGGTGGACCGACGGGGATCGGCGGGTGCACGTGATCGGGCCTGATCAGCTCGTCTCGCACGCCTTGGGCTGGCCCGCGGTGCTGGTGGCGGCGGGGTTGCCGTTGCCGACCGACGTGCTGGTGCGGGAGGCCGTGGAGGAACGGGAGGTCGTCGCCCCGGACGACCTCGCGCGGCGGTACGGGCCGGACGCGGTGCGGTGGTGGTTGTTGTGCGACCCGCCCGCGACGACGGAGTTCGCGGCGTCGCGGATCGTCGCGCGGGCGAACGCCGACCTGGCGAAGGGGCTCGGGGACCTGGTCGACCAGATCACGGTCATGGTCCACCGGTATCGGGACGGGAAGCCGCCCGAGGTCGTGGAGCCGGTCGAGGACGCGGAAGCGCTGTACGTGGCGTGCCGGGAGGCTCCGGAGCGGGTGCGGGACGCGCTCGGAGGGTTCGAGTTCGGGCAGGCGACCGGTGCGGTGTGGCGGATCGTCGACGAGGCGCGGGCGTTCGCGCTGCGGTCGCGGGCGTGGGACCTGGCTCGGGCCGAACGCGGCGGGGACGTCGAGGCGGGGCGGCGGTTGGACGCGGTGCTGGCGGTGCTGCTGTCGGCGTGCCGGGTGCTGGCGCGGGAGCTGACGCCGTTCGTGCCGACGTTGGCGACCCGGATCGCCCAGCAGTGCATCACGCTGACGGGAGTGCTCGCGCCGCAGCAGGACCTGGTGCGGCGGTTCTGAAGCAGGACTTGGTGCGGCGGTTCCGAGAGGGCCGGGGAGGCGGAAGTCCCCGGCCCCAGGGGTCACGCGTTGGGGTCGAAGGGGATGCTCGCGGGCTTGGCCTTGCCGAGCTCCCAGCTGAACGAGCCCTCACGCAGGCCGAACTGGGCCGAGCCGAAGTCGGCCGACGTCAGCTTGTCCCGCAGACCCGCCGGGTAGTTGTCCCAGCCGACCAGCGGCGGGTACTGCCAGGTGCCCTTGTGGTTCTCCGGCTGCTCGGTGAAGCTCGCCAGGCGGAAGCAGTGCGTGGACGCGCCGTCCTTGTGGTAGATCACCTTGGGGTGGTTGCCGGTCTCGTCCCACGCCACCTGGTTGCGGGCGTAGGTGTTGTACTTGCCGTGCGCGGACGTCGACACGAACTGCGCGACCCCGTTCTGCACCCAGACCACCACGTGCTCCCAGTCGTGGCGGTGGCCGCCGAGACCGGAACCCCAGACGGCCTGGTCCTTCTCGAAGTACAGGCCGTAGATGTAGCCGCACCAGCCGTTGTTGCACTTCACCCGCGAGTAGGCGTTGGTGTTGTCCAGGTCCGACGCGTCGTGGCAGTTGCCGTTGACGGTGCCGGACGGGTTGAGACCGGGCGCGATGGTGCCGTCCCGACCGATGGCGGGAGTGGGGTAGCAGCCGTCGCCGTCGTAGTCGAGAGCGGGCTCGTAGGTGCGGTCCTCCCAGGGGGCGGACCAGTCGAGGGCTCGCGGCGGGTCCGCGAGGGCCACGCCCGCGGAACCGAAGAGCAGGGCGGTGACGGTGGCTAGTACGAACGACACCTTTCCGGTGCGACGGCCGGTGGTGCTCGCTGCTCGCATGGTGCTCCTCGTTCTTCGGCGATCACCGCTGCGGCTCGGTGGGCGCGTGCTGGTGTGAGGCCCGTCACTCAGGCCAAACATGAAGAAGTGTCGCGAATATGAGATCAAAGTCAAGTGGCCGGGGTGGGGTGGTGGGGGTGAACCTTGGGGGAACTGGTGGGGCCTGGCCTGTGTGGGGTGGTTTGGGGTTGAGGGCTAACCCCCGATTGCGCCAATTATCCCACCCTTTTTCGCTTTGTCAAGGCTG
>NZ_JBHYHC010000193.1:0-12842 GCF_042738955.1 Umezawaea sp. NPDC059074 | reverse complement strand
CGCGATGCACAGGCCGGTGGGGTTGTAGTCGATGTTCGTGCCCATGACGGTGTTGAGCATCACGAGCAGGCTCGGGTTGCGGCGGTTGAACCGGAAGCCCTCGATCGCGTGGCGCTTGCCGTCGTTGTCGGTGGTCGCGGGGGCCTGCATGGGCTTCTTGATGACCAGCAGCAGCACCGTGGAGACCACGAAGCCGATGGCGGCGCCCAGGTACGGGAACGCGCGGTTGAGGCCGAACAGGAAGCCGCCGATCGGCGGGCCCAGCAGCGTGGCGCCGAAGAACCGGATCTGGTTCTGCGAGATCGCCGTCGTCACCTGCTCCGGTGGCACCAGCGACTTGATCGCGGCGATGCCCGCGGGCTGCGACAGGCTCAGGAACACCGACGACGTCATGGCGATGCCCAGCACCAGCGGGAAGGTGATGGCGTCGTTGGCGATGGCCAGGCCGAACACGCCGAGCAGCAGCACCCGGACGAGGTTGCACACGACCAGCAGCGTCTTGCGGTCGAACCGGTCGGCGAGCGAGCCCGCCGGGATGGACACCAGGCCGGTGACCACGACCTGGAGCGACGCGACCGTGCCCGCGTAGAGCGCCGAGCCGGTGGTGGCCAGGATCAGCAGCGGGTAGGCGAACTCCGCGGTCTCCTTCGCGACCGCGGCGAACGACTCGCTCGTCCACAGCGCCTGGAAGTTCTTGTTGCGGCGCAGCGGGACGAGCTGCTCCGGTGGTGGGGACGCCGGGATGTCGTCCTGGGCGGTGGCGGTCTCGACGGGCTTGCTGGTCATCGGTTCTCCCCTGTGCGGAGCGCTGAGCGGAGCCGGTCCGCTAGGTGGTGGACGTGCGGATCGGCGAGGATCGACCAGTGGTCGCCGCCGACGAGGTGGACCGGGACTTCGCCCGGGTAGATCCGGGACAGCCGCGCCCGCAACCGGGCCGCGTCCCGTCTGTCGGTCCCCGCTCGGAACAGCACCGCGGGGAAGTCGGCGGGCCCTGGCCGGTAGCGCAGCAGCGCGCCGATGTTGCCGACGAACCGCCGCCGGACCTGCGGCGCGCGGCGCACCAGGCGGCCGAACGGTCCGAGGCCGAGCAGCGCGCTCGCCTGGGACCACGCGCCGCCCGCCAGGTGGTCGAGGTCGGCCCCGACGGGTCTGCCGATGGCCGGGACGAACCCGTCCAGGCACACCAGCAGGTCGACCTCCGCGCCGAGGTGTCCGAGTTGGCAGGCCATCTCGTGGGCCACGGTCGCGCCGAAGGACCAGCCGCCGACGGTGTAGGGCCCTTCGGCCTGCACGGCCAGGAGCTGTTCGACGTGCTGCGCGGCCAGGAGTTCGACGCCGGTCACCGGGCGCACCGGTTCCAGGCCGTACACCGGGCGGTCGAGCAGGTCGCCCAGCGCCCGGTAGCCCAGCGCGGTGCCCATGGCGTCGGCGGCCAGGAACAGCGGCCGCCCCGGCCGGTCCGCGCCGAAGGCGAGCACGCCGTCGGGCAGTTCGGTCCTGCCGGGCCCGACCAGCGCCGACAGCGCGCCGAACGTGGGGTTCGCCAGGAAGTCCACACTGGACACGACGACGCCCGTGCGTTCGCGCACCTGCGCCAGCAGGTCGACGACCATCAGCGAGTCGCCGCCCAGCGCGAGGAAGTCGTCGGGCGACGCCGCCGAGGACACGCCCAGCGCGGTCCGCCACAGCTCGGCCACCGACGTCGGGGCGCTCGCCTTCGGCGCGGTGCGGGCGGGTCGGGGCGACCGGACGACGTCCGGGCTCACGGCCGCGAACGGGTGCGAGGGCAGCGAGACCCGCGCGGTCGTGGCGTCCGGCGTGACACCGGACAGCACGCCGGTCGCGCCGCGTTCCCACAGCGTTCCCAAGGCCCGCAGCAGGTCGCGTTCCCCGTCGGCGCCGCCGAGCAGCGGCAGCGCGGTGTGCTCCGGGGACCAGTCCGGGTGCTTGCGCAGGGTGCCGATCATCGACGTGCCCGGCCCGAGTTCGACGAACGTGTCGTGGCCCGCGGCCAGCAGCGTGGCCGTCCCATCGGCCAGCAGCACGCGGTGCAGCAGCTGCCCGACCCAGTAGTCCGGGCCGGTCACGGCGTCCGGGTCGGCCCACCCGCCGGTCTCGTTGGAGATCATCGGCACCCGCGGAGTCCCGGCGGGCGCGGCGGCGACGGCGGCCCGCAGGGCGTCGGCGGCCGGGTCCATGGCGGGCGAGTGGAACGCCCGCCGCGTGGGCAGCGGTCGCACGTCCAGGCCGCGCACGTCGTCGCTCTCCAGGAGCTTCTCCATCACGGTCGGGCCGCCGGAGAGCACCACGCGGGCCGGTCCGACGACCGCGACGGACACCTC
Organism: Umezawaea sp. NPDC059074; assembly: GCF_042738955.1. Taxonomy (NCBI): domain Bacteria; kingdom Bacillati; phylum Actinomycetota; class Actinomycetes; order Pseudonocardiales; family Pseudonocardiaceae; genus Umezawaea; species Umezawaea sp. NPDC059074. Next base: position 10,500 of record NZ_JBHYHC010000193.1, on the reverse strand, counting down.
GGTGTGCGCCTCGATCCGGCGCAGCACCTCGTCCAGCGGCGCGGACACCGCGGCCATCGCGCCGGGCGCGGTCCGCCACATCGCGGTGGCGCGCTCGTGGACGAGGGTGGCGGCGTCGGCCGGGGTCCACACGCCCGCGAGCACGGCGGCGGCGTACTCGCCGACGCTGTTGCCGAACAACGCCTTGGGCTGGATCCCCCAGTCCCGGAGCTGGCGGCCCGCGGCGCAGCCGAGCGCGAACAGGCCGACCTGCTGGTGCACGGTGTTCTCGAACCACTCCGGGTCGCCGGAGTCCGCCACGACGGGCGTGAGGTCGAGCCCGTGCGCGGTGCGGACGGCGTCGGCGATCTCGTCGAAGGAGTCGCGGAACCCGGTGAGCAGCCGGTGCGCCGCCTGGCCCGCCGCCCGCGTGAGCGTGCCCTGGCCGGGCAGCAGGAACACGACCCGGTCCAGCGGTCGCGGGGCCTCCTCGCGCACCGGGCCGTCGGCCAGCAGGCGCGCGGCCTCGGCGGTGTCCCGCGCGACGACGGTGTGCCGGTGGCGGTGGACCTTCCGGCCTTCCAGCGTGCGGGCCGCCTCCGCGACGGTGGCGGTCTCCAGGCGTTCGGCGAGCGAGACGCGAAGCCCGTCCAGCGCGGCGGGCGAGGCGGCCGACAGGGTCAGGACGCGGTGCCCCGACGCCGTGGACCGGGTGCGCTCGGGCGCGGCCTGGACGATCACGTGGGCGTTGGTGCCGCCGACGCCGAACGCGCTCACGGCGGCCAGCGGCACGCCGCGGTCCGGCCACGGCTGGGCATCGGCGGCCACCCGGAACGGCGTGGAGTCCAGGTCCAGCAACGGGTTGGGCGACTCGTAGTGCAGCGTGGGCACGACCTCGCGGTGCTCCAGCATCAGCACCGTCTTGATCAGCCCGGCGACGCCCGCCGCCGCGCCGGTGTGGCCGAGGTTGCTCTTGACCGCGCCCAGCAGGCACGAGCCGGTGTCGCCGAACACGTCGGACAACGCCTGCACCTCGACGGGGTCGCCGATGCGGGTGGCCGTGCCGTGCGCCTCGACGTGGTCGATGTCGGCCGGGTCGACGCCCGCGACCTGCTGCGCGAAGTGCACGACCTCGCTCTGCCCCTGCAACGACGGCGCGGTGTAGCCCATCTTGTCCGAGCCGTCGTTGTTGATCGCCGAGCCCAGGATGACGGCGGCGATCCGGTCGCCGTCGCGCAGCGCGTCCTCCAGGCGCTTGAGCACCACGACGCCCACGCCCTCGCTGGGCACGGTGCCGCCCGCCCGCGAGTCGAACGGACGGCAGCGGCCGTCGGGCGACAGGATGCCGCCCTCCTCGTAGAGGTAACCCCAGTCGTACCGGGAGGTCACGGCCACGCCGCCCGCGAGCGCGGCGTCGCACTCGTAGCCGAGCAGGCTGCGCACGGCCATGTGCGTGGCGGTCAACGACGTCGAGCACGCCGTCTGCACCGTCACCGCGGGCCCGCGCAGGCCGAGCTTGTAGGCCACGCGCGTGGCCAGGAAGTCCTTCTCCAGCCCGATGACCCTGGACATCTCGCTCTGCCCGTCGTCGACCGGCACGGCGACGACGTCGGCCCCCGCGTACACGCCGATCCAGCCGGGGAACCGCGTCGGGTCGATGCCCGCGTCGTCGATCGCCGCCGACGCGCACTCCAGGAACACCCGCTGCTGCGGGTCGATCCCGGCGGCCTCGCCGCGGCTGTAGCCGAAGAACGTCCAGTCGAAGTTCGTCGAGTCGGGCAGGAAACCCTTGGCGGGCACGAAGTCCGGCCGGTGCGCCCGGTCCCGGTCCACGCCGCGCGCCACCAGGTCCTCGACGGCGAAGCGGGTGACGCCCTCGACGCCCGCACGCAGGTTCGCCCAGTACTCGGTGATGTCGCGGGCCTTCGGGTAGCGGCAGGCCATGCCGACGACGGCGACGGCGGAGTTCGGCGGCGTCAAGGCAGGCTCACCTCGTCGCCGAGGTCGAGGTACAGGTGGTCGAGGCCGACGTAGGAGATGTTCGGGCCCCACACGGCGGCGTTCTCGGCCAGCCGGGCGTTCGGGAACCGCGCGGCGAACCGGCGCAGCGTGGTCGTCGCCTCCAGCCGGGCCAGCGGCGCGCCGATGCAGTAGTGCACGCCGTGGCCGAAGACCAGGTGCCGCTGCCCCTGCTCGTCGACCGGCCGCAGGGTGAGCTCCTGCCCCGGCTGGTCGCCGTCGAACAGGCCCTCGCCGCCCTCCAGCGACACGAGCACCAGGTCGCCGCCCTGAAGCCGCACGCCCTCGAACTCGAAGTCCTCGGCGACGACCCGGCCGACGTTGCGCAGCGGCGGGCGCTGCTCCAGCACGGACTCGACGACCGACTCCACGACGCCGGGCCGCTCCTCGCGGACCGCCCGCCACAGCTCGGGGTCGCCGAGCACCGCCAGCAGGGTCGAGCCCAGCAGCGACGCGGTGGTCTCCAGACCGCCGAACAGGATCATCGCCCACGTCGCCGTGGTGCGGGCGCGGTCCTCGGGGGTGTCGCGGGGGAAGCCCTCGACGGCGGGCGCCCCGGCGAGCGCCTCGTCCATCTCCAGCATCACCTGGTGCGCGGCGGTGGCGTGGTCGCGCCGGTACATCGCGGCGATGAACCCCGACAGCGTCTTGGACCACGTGTGCAGCACCGGCGGCGGCTGCGGGACACCGACGATGTGGCCCATGACCTGCCCGGACACGCCCTCGGCCACGGTCGGCACGACGTCGTGCCGGGGATCGGCCGCGAGGTCGTCCAGGCAGGCGTCGACGACCTCGGTGATCCGCTCGGTGATCGACCGCACGTAGGAGGCGGAGAACAGGCGTTGCACGGGTCGGCGCAGCGCGGTGTGCTCCGCGCCGTCGGTGTGCACGAACCACAGCCGGAGGAACTCGGTGATCGCGTGGTGCTCGCGCCGGGACTCCTCGGTCATGTACAGCTCGCCCAGCCGCTGCGAGGTGCGCGAGGAGAAACCCTGGTGGCTCAACACCTTGCGGGCCAGCGCCTGCTCGGAGACGACCCAGCACTCCAGGTCCTCGTCCCAGCGCATCCCGCGCACGTCGTCGCGCAGCAGGCCGGTCATGAGCCACCCGCCTTGGCGATGAGCTGCCGCAGGCCCGCGGGCGTGGGCGAGTGCAGGAACTCCCGCAGCCGCACGGTCACGCCCAGCTCGTCGCGCACCAGCCGGATGAGCCGGACCGCGCCCATCGAGTTGCCGCCGATGGTGAAGAAGTCGGTGTCGGCCTCCAGCTCCGCTTCCTGTTGCAGCGCGCGGGAGAACAGGTCGGCCACGGGGCCGAGCGGGTCCTCCACGACCGGCGCGGCGGCCCGCTGCCCGGCGGGCAGGGCGACGGCGGCGAGCGCGCGCCGGTCGACCTTCCCGTTGCCGGTCACCGGGATCCGGTCCACGACGGCCCACAGCGTCGGCACCATGTACGACGGGAGCTGCTCGGCCAGCAGGTCGCGCAGGTCCTCCGTGGCCAGGTCGCCGGACACCGGGACGACGGCCGCGAGCAGCCGCTTGTCGGTGCTGTCGCCCTCGGTGGCCACGACGACCGCGTCCCGCACGCCGTCGGCGGCGGCCAGCACGTCGGTGATCGCCGACAGCTCGATCCGGAACCCGCGCAGCTTCACCTGGTCGTCGCGCCTGCCGAGGAAGCGCAGCCTGCCCGCGGTGTCGACGCGGACCAGGTCGCCGGTGCGGTAGAGGCGTTCGGGCACGTCCGGGGAGAACTCGCCGAACGCCCGCGCGGTCTGGGCCTCGTCGTCCACGTACCCGTGGGCCAGTCCGGCGCCCGCCGCGTACAGCTCGCCGACCGCGCCCGGCGGCACGAGCCGGTGCCGCGCGTCGAGGACGTGGACGCGCGTGCCGGGCACCGGGATGCCGATCGGCAGCGGCCCGTCCACGTCCGCGGCCGAGGACACGGAGTAGGTGGCGGTGAAGGTGGTGTTCTCGGTGGGCCCGTACCCGTTGGTGATCACCAGGTCCGGGTGCCGGGTCAACGCGCGCGCCACGTGGTCGTGCGGCACGACGTCGCCGCCGGTGAGCAGCTGCCGCAACCCGCCCAGAGCGGCGGGCGCGAACTCCTCCACCAGCCGGAACAGACCCGCGGTCAGCCACGCGACCGTGACCCCGCGCTCCAGCAGGAACCCGCCCAGCTCGGTGGGCGAGGGGATGCCCGGCGGGTAGACCTCCAGCGCGCCGCCGCCGAGCAGCGGCCCCCACAGCTCCAGGGTCGACGCGTCGAACGCCAGCGGCGAGAGCCGCAGCACCCGCTCCCCCGGCCCCAGCCGGACGAACTCGGCCTCGTGCACCAGCCGCACGATCGCGCGGTGCGGCACGGCGACGCCCTTGGGCAGGCCGGAGGAGCCGGAGGTGAAGGCGATGTAGGCGAGGTCGGCGGGACCGCCGACCGGGTCGTCGGCGTCGGCAGGCGCCCAGGACGGGTCCCAGGTCGCGCAGACCGGCAGGCCGTGGCGCTCGACGAGGTCGGGCGAGGAGACCAGCGCGGCCTTCGCGGCGGCCTTGGCGACGATGTGGTCCACCTGCCGCGCGGGCTCGTTCAGGTCCACGCCCACGTACGCCGCGCCCGCCCACGTGACGCCGAGGACGGCGACGATCTCGGCGACCGACCGCTCCAGTGCGACCAGCACCCGGTCACCGGGGCCGACGCCGAGGTCCCGGAGCAGGCGGGCCTGTTCGGCCGCCGCGCTCGCGAGTTCGGCGTAGGTCAGGTCGAGGTCGCCGTCGCGCACCGCCACGGCGTCCGGGGTGCGCCGCGCCGCCTCGTGGAACAGCTGGACCGCGGTGGCCTCCGGGAAGTCCCGGCGGGTGGCGTTGAGCGCGTCGAGTACCCCGCGCCGGTCGTCGGACAGGCAGCGCAGGTCTTCCAGACGTCCGTCCGCTGTGGACAGTTCGCGCACGGCCGCGGTGAAGTCGGCGAGGAACGCCGTCGCGTCGGCCCGGTCCCACAGGCTGGTCGCGTACTCCAGCTGCGCGCCGAGCGTCGGCTCGGACCGTCCGAAGAGGAGGGACAGGTCGAACTGCGCGCCACCGCCGTGGCCCTCCTCGACCCGCAGCTCCGCGCCCTCGGTCGTGATGTGCTGCGGCACCAGCTGGTCGTGCATGCCGAAGCACGCCTGCACCAGCGGGTGCGCGCCGAGGCCGCGCTCGACGCCGAGCCGGGTGACCAGCTCGTCGAACGGCAGCACGCCGTTGCCGATGCTCTTGGCCAGCGAGTCCTGCACCGAGCGCAGGAAGTCCGACGGCGACGCGTCGTCGTCCACGTCGATCCGCACCGGCACGAGGTTGCCCGCCACGGCGATCAGGCCGTCCATCTCCGACGTGCCGCGACCGTAGAGCGAGACGCCGACCAGCAGCCGCTCGACCCCGGTCCAGCGGCTCAGCGCCAGCCCGAAACCGCTGAGCAGCAAGGCGAACGGCGTGATCGACAGCTCGCGTGCCCGGTCGGCGACCAGCGCGCTCAGCTCCGCGTCGAGGCCGAGCGGGACGCGCTCGCCCGCCGGGTCCTGCACGGCCGGGCGCGGCCGGTCGGTGGGCACCTCCAGCACCGTGGGGACGCCGTCGAGGTGCTTGATCCAGAACTCCGCCTGGCTGTCCCACACCCCCGACTCGCGGGCGTGCTCCTGCGCGGCGACGAGCGCCCGCAGCGTGGGGCCGGGGCCGTCGAACGGGCTGGGCCGGTCCGCGACCAGCGCGCCGTAGTGCGCGAAGACCTCGTTGAGCAGCAGGCCGACCGCCAGGCCGTCGAGCAGCACGTGGTGCGCCACGAGGACGACCGCCTGCCGTCCGCCGCCCGCCACGAAGTGGAAGCGCAGCGGCGGCGCCGCGGTGAGGTCGAACGGCTCCCGGCCGCGGTCGGCGGCGGTGGCGCGGACGAACTCCTCGAACCCCTCGCCGTCGTGCGCGAGGTCGGTGATGTCGGGCGCGGGCGCGTCGAGCACGACCGGCACGACCTCGCCGTCCTGCTCGCGGAACACCGTGCGCAGCGTGGCGTGCCGGGCGGTGGTGGCCGCGACCGCCCGCTCGAACACCGCCCGGTCCAGCGCCCCACCGTCCACGAAGCAGGTGAAGACCAGGTTGTAGGTGGAGCCGCCGAGCAGCTTCTCCATCATCCACATGCCGCGCTGCGTCGGGGAGAGCACCGCCGCGTCCCCGGTGTCGGGGACCGCGGCCACGACCTCGGCCGGTGTCCCGCCCGCGTCGGCGAACACCGTCGCGAGCGGGGTCGACGACAGCAGTTCGGCCACCGACAGCCGCACGCCCAGGTGTTCCTGGGACAGCGCGGCCAGGCGCATCGCCCGCAGCGAGTCGCCGCCGAGCCCGATGAAGCTGCGGGTGGCGAACCCCGCCACCTCGGTTCCGGGACCCAGCACCGACACCGCGTACTCGTCCAACGACATGGTTGACCTCCACAGCTTGTGATCGGCGGCGCGGGTCGCGCGCACGCGGGTTCGGGCAGGAGGTCGGTTACGACTCTTGGCGCGGCGCGCCCGCCCGAGCGCGGGCCGCGGCGAGGAGGTGCTCCCGGCCGCCGCGGCGGGCCCCGGTCGACGACTGCTGGTCGGGCGCGGCGAGCAGTTCGGCGTGCCCGCGCACGGTGCCCGCGCGGAACAGGTCCACGGTCTTGAGCTTGCGTCCGGTCACCTGGTTGAGCCGCTCGACCAGGATCACCAGTCGCAGCGAGTCGCCGCCGAGGTCGAAGAAGGTGGCGTCGTCCTCCACCTCGGCGATGTCGAGCACCTCGCGCCACACCGAGCGGACGACCTCCAGGCGCGCGGCCGGGTCGTCGAGGTTCGGCGCGGTCGCGGTGACGGCGTCAGTGGTCTGCTGGTCGGACATGGGGTTCCTCCGCTGAGTAGGCGAGGTCGTGAGCGCTCTGGCGCAGGGCCGCGAGCAGGTCCTCGATCGTCTTGTGGTCGAAGAGGTCCAACGGGTAGTCCATCGACAGCGCCATCCGGGGACCGGTGACGCCGTCGTCGTCGACCCGGATGAAGAGATCGAGGTCGTACTTGGTGTAGACCGGCCCGCTCAGCCGGTGCCTGCCCGTGACGCCGGGGGCCAGTTCCAGCTCCCGCGGCAGCTCGTCGACGTTGACGAGGACGGGGCTCATCGGCGGCCAGATCACCTGGCGTCCGGGGTTGAGCGCGGTGGCGATGGCGTCCAGCGGCACGTCGCAGTCCATGAAGGACTCCAGCGCGCCGATCCTGGCGCAGCCCAACAACTCCCGCCACGTCGTGGTCTCGTCGAACTCCACCCGCACGACGCAGGTGATCATGAACATGCCGATGGCGTCGGCGGTCGCCGGGTCCTCGCGGCCCGGCCACCCGTACTGGAACAGCACGTCGCGCTGGCCCCTGGTGCGGGACAACGTGCCCGCGAGCAGCGCCACCGCCGTCATGAACGGCGAGCAGCCCTCCTCGGCCGCGACCTTCAGCACCGCCGCGGTCAGGTCCTCGTCCAGCCGGACGCCGATGTTGGCGCCCATCACCGACGGCGACTCCGGCCTGCGGTCGTAGGGCAGGTCCACCACGGTGGGCGCGCCGCGCAACCGCTCCGCGGCCTCGGCCACCCGCTCCTCCAATTCCCTCCCCGACATCGTGGTGATGACGTCGTCGGGGTGCGGGGACTCGGGCAGCACCGGCACCCGGCCGTCGAGCAGGCAGCGGTAGGTGGACATGACCTCGTCCACCAGCAGGTTCCGGGACCAGCCGTCGACCGAGATGTGGTGCATGGTCAGCACCAGCAGCGTCGTGGTGTCGTCGACGCGCACCACCTCGCCGCGCACCTGGGCCTCGGTGCCCAGGTCGAACGGGGTCCAGCAGAGGACGTCGACGAGCCCGTCCAGCTCCTCGGCGGACCAGCCGTCGGCGACGGCGTCGATGAAGCCGATCTCGCCGGGCGGCCCGTCCGTGTGGTACTGGACGCGCCGGGTCTCGGGGTCGAGCCGGAACAGCGACCGGAGTGAGGGATGCCTGCCGACGGCGGACCGGGCGGCCGCGACCAGGAGGTCGTGGCGGACCTCGCCGGTGAACTCCAGGACGGTCGGGAGGAGATAGGTGGGTCGCAGGTTCTCGTCGGTGTCCAGAACCCAGATTCCCTGCTGGGCAGGTGTCGCGTCACGCCAGTCAAGATCGACAACATCGATTTCAGGCAATTCCCACATCCCCCGACATGGCGCATTCCATCCTCATCGGTCGCCGATACTAAAAGTGCTTCCTCGACGTTGTCAACGGAGTTCAAGAAGTGGTTCGGGAGTTAACGTTCAAGTTCGGAAACACGCTGCCTCGTACTCCGTTCGGGCAATGCCGAAGGCTCCGGGACTTCGGCGTTGACTCCACCAAACCCCCATGCTTGACTCCGATGAGAACGAGCGTCAGACCTTTGTTACTGGGGAGTACCGAAGTCGGGCACTGGGGAAGTCCGAAGTCTTCCGGGCAGCCTTCTTGACCGCCCGCAGGTCGTTCACCGTCGTTCGACCGGCAGCTCGCACACGTGTAGATCGACATCTTCGGGGCGAACCGGACCTATTCCGGATATCTCCGCACAGCTCATTAACACCCGGCCGGACCGGGTATTTCCACGTGCCAAAAATACGAAAGAATGGCGGGCCATGACCATGCATGACGCCGCTCTATCGCGGTGCCCGATCCACCTCGGCAGCGACGACCTGGTCGATCCCACCCTCTACAGCGACGGGAACGCCCACGAGGTCTGGCGCGTGTTACGCGAGGTGGACGGGCTGAGCTGGCGGCAGGTGGACGCGGACCGCGGGTTCTGGTCGGCGGTGCGCTTCGCCGACGCCGACCAGGTGCTCAGCGAGACGGGCACCTTCACCTCCGAGCGCGGCACCATGCTCGACCTGCTGGGCACCGACGACCCGGCCAGCGGCACGCAGCTGGCGGTCACCGACCCGCCCCGGCACACCGTCATGCAGGCGCGGCTGAAGAAGGCGCTGGCCATCAAGGCGGTCGACAAGCAGCGGGACATGATCCGCGACAAGGTCCGCGGCCTGCTCGCGCCGCTGGGCGACGGCGGCGTGTTCGACTTCGGCGAGGCGATGCTCGCGATGCCGATGTCCGTGACCGGCACGATGATGGCGCTGCCGGAGTCCGACTGGGACTGGCTGACCGACCTCAACACCACGTGCATCGCGCCGGACGACCCCGAGTACCAGGGCGAGGGCGGCCGGGGCATCAGCCTGGCCATCGCCCACCACGAGCTGTTCGGCTACTTCCAGGACCTGGTGCGGCACCGCCGCGACCACCTCGGCGACGACCTGATCAGCGTGCTCATCACCACGCGGTTCGACGGCAGGCACATGTCGTTGGAGGAGATCGTCTCCAACTGCTACAGCCTGCTGCTCGGCGCGAACGTCACCACGCCGCACGCCCCCAACTTCGTGCTCGCGGAGTTCATCGAGTCCGACGTGCTGCCCGACTGGGCGGCGAACCCGCAGGTCGGGGCCACCGCCGTCGAGGAGGCGCTGCGCTGGGCGTCGCCGGTCAACCACCTGCTGAGGTACGCGCTCCACGACGTGGAGGTCGGCGGCACGCCGGTCAGGGCGGGTGACGCGGTGGTGGTGTGGCCGGGCGCCGCGAACCGCGACGACCGGGAGTTCCCCGACGCGTCCACGTTCGACATCCGGCGCAAGCCGAACAAGCACCTCGCGTTCGGCGCGGGCCCGCACTACTGCACCGGGCACAGCGTGGCACGCGTGACGTTGAAGATCCTCTTCGAGGAGCTGCTGACCGACTTCGAGGACTTCCGGCCCGCCGGGCGGCCCGAGCGGCTGGTGTCGAACTTCGTGTCCGGGTACAAGCACGTGCCGATCACCGCACGGCGCCGCGCGGGATGAGCCCCCGGTGGACGCGGACCTACGGCCCCCGCGAGGACCCCGCCGTGCGGCTGCTGTGCTTCCACTACGCGGGCGGCAACGCGGCCATGTTCCGGACCTGGCCCGCGGCGCTGCCGGAGTGGCTGGAACCGGTCGCCGTGCAGCTGCCGGGGCGTGACGACCGGTACGCCGAGGAGCCGTACGAGCGGGTGGAACCGCTGGTGGCGGACCTGGTCGAGGCGCTGGAGCCGCTGCTGGACCGGCCGTTCGCGTTCTACGGCTTCAGCATGGGCGCGCGGGTCGCGCTGGAGCTGGCGCACGCGCTGCGCGACCGCGGCCTGCCGGGTCCGGCGCGGCTGTTCGTGGCCAGCAGCTCGGCCCCCGCGCTGCGCCTTCCGGTGCGCGGCTGGGACGAGTCCGACGAGGACCTCGTCGCCTACCTGCGGGAACTGGGCGGAACGTCGTCGGTCGTGTTCGACGACCCGGACCTGCTGGAGCTGTTCCTGCCGACCGTGCGCGCCGACCTGGCCGTGGTCGGCCGACTGGTGCCGCCGGAGCGGCGGCCGCTGGACGTGCCGATCCACGCGTTCGCGGGCGCCGACGACGCGATAGCCACCGAGGCCTTCC
>NZ_JBHYHC010000192.1:0-12868 GCF_042738955.1 Umezawaea sp. NPDC059074 | reverse complement strand
CCACACTACCGTCCGGGACGACCCCGGAAGCACGTGACCTGGCCGGATCGTTCGGCGCCGACCCCGACCGCTACGACCGCGCCCGCCCGCGCTACCCCGACGAGCTGATCACGGCACTTGTCGCCGCGAGCCCCGGCCCCGACGTCCTCGACGTGGGTGTCGGCACGGGCATCGTCGCTCGGCAACTCCTCGCGGCGGGCTGCCGGGTGCTCGGCGTGGACGTCGACGCGCGGATGGCCGAGTGGTCACGCCGCCGTGGGCTCGACGTGGAGGTCTCGGCGTTCGAGGAGTGGGACCCCGCAGGCCGGACGTTCGACGCGGTCGTGGCGGGGCAGACGTGGCACTGGGTGGACCCGGTCGCGGGGGCGGCGAAAGCGGCCGAGGCGCTGCGGCCCGGCGGCAGGCTGGCGGTGTTCTGGAACGCGGGCCAACCACCGTCCGACGTGGGCGAGGCGTCCGCCGCCGTCTACGAGCGGGTGCTGCCCGGCTCGCTCGCGGCCCGGTGGGCGGCGAGCACCGCGTCGAGCAGCGCCGCCGACGGCTACTCGGCGCTGTGCGCCAAGGCCGCCGACGGGATGCGGGAAACGGGCGCGTTCGGCGAACCCGAGGTGTGGCGGTTCGAGTGGGAGCGGACCTACACCCGTGACGAGTGGCTGGACGTGCTGCCCACCACCGGCGCCCACACCCTGCTCCCGCCCGAACTGCTCACGGAGGTGCTCGCGGGCATCGGTGCGGCGATCGACGCGGTCGGGGGCGCGTTCACGGCGCGCTTCACCACCGACGCGGTCGTCGCGGCGCGGACCTGACCGCTCAGACGACGAACCAGACCCGCTCGATCTTCTCGCGGCCCACCTCGTACATCGCCACGGCCGCCCTCGACTCGCCCGGCGTGATGCCGGTGACCAGCTCGTGGTCGATCACGATCCGGCCGTGCACGACCCGCGTCACGAGCTTGGCGTGCAGGTCGGGGTAGGAGTCGAACAGCTCGCGGTAGCGGTCGCGGAAGGCGGGTCCCGACCGGTCCTCCAGCACCTCGCCGGAGGGGAAGGTCCCCACCGGCACGTCGTCGACGTAGAAGCCGAGGAACCGCTCGAGGTCACGGGCGTTGTAGGCGGCCAGTTGGCCTGCGACGATCTCCTCCGGAGACAACCAGGACCCCACTTCTCGAAGCCCGCGCGCACGGGAACGTCGGATTTTCCCCGTGATCATGCCGGCGCGGGCCGGGGTTTGGACCACCCCTTCGGACGTGACGCTGTGAGGCGATGTCGATCGCGCTGGGTGATGTGCGATCTTTTCGCCATGAGCAGTCCTGCCGCCCGACCGTCCACAAGGCACACCGCAGACCAGACGAGGCAGGTGGAGGTGTCGCAGCACGGCGGGGAGCCGTACCGGGCGGGCGCGACGGGCTGGGTGGTGCACGCCGTCCAGGCGATGCCCGGCACGTCGTTCTGGTGCGGCCCCGACTACGGGGACGGGACCGCCGCCGGCCCGTTGGAGAGCGCGCTGTACTGGCCGGACCGCCGGTCCACCTACCGCGCGCTGATGCTGTCGTTCGGCTCGGTCGCGAACGCCAGCGCGCAGGGCTTCTCCCCCATCGAACTGCCCGACCAGTCGGGTCGGTGACCGGGTGGGGTCCCCGGAGTCGGTGACCCCACCCGTCCGCTAGGCCACCGGCGACCAGGGCACGTCGACCAGCACCGGGAGCAGCCACGCCTCCTCGCGGTCGAGGTGCTGCCCCAACTCGTCGGCCGTCCGGTCCAGGTCGTTCTTGAGCCCTGCCGAGTCGACGGCCGTCAGCAGCCTGTCCTTGAGGCGGGCGACGGCCCGGTGCTCCTCGCGGAGCCGGGCGAGGACGTCGGCCAGGTGCGGGTGGTGGACCTCGATGCCGGGGAACACGTGCTCGTCCTCCCCGGTGTGGTGGAACGTGAGCGCGTCGCAGAACTCCACGCAGTGCCGCCGCAGTTGCAGCCCGAGGCCGGGCTCGCCCTCGGCTTCGGCGCGCACCTGCGCGATCTGCTCGCGCAGCCAGCCGTGGACCTCCAGCAGCTTGCCCGCGAACGTGCCCTCGGCCCGGTGCAGCACGACGACCGGCAGCACCCGGTCGGTGCCCGCCTGGTAGTCGGCGTAGCCGGGCGCGACCCGGACGACCTCCTCGAACAGCTCGTCCCGCCGGTCCCCGGCCGGGACGGCGACGGCGGTGAACTCCTCCACGCCGACCTCGACGCGCACGACCGGGCGGGCGAGGAGGTTGTGGAACCAGGCGGGGTGGCGGTCGGCCCCGGCCGCCGAGCCGACCACGAGCAGGTGCCCGCCGTGCGGGACGGAGCCGAGGGGAACGGTGTGCGGGGCCCCGGATCGGGCGCCGGTGGTGGTGAGCAGCAGGAGTCCTCCGTCGGGGAAGAAGGACACCTCGCCGCCGGTGGCGCGGAACTCGTCGATGATCGGTTGGTTGAACGACGTGGGCATGGCTGTGCTCCAGGAACGGTGTGCGGATGACGAACCGGAAGCGCTGCCCGTGGCGTGGACACACGGGGGCGCGGGGCGGTTACGTCGAACGCGGGAGGCTCATGGCGTGGTCCCGTGGGTGAAGGGGTGTCGCCCGATCTCCGACCCGCCCACTGCTCTTCGGTCGGGATCACGCGCACCGCGGGACCAGTCAAACCGACCTCTGCCGGTCCTGTCAAAACGGGTCAGCGCAGGAGCGCGATGACCTCGGCGAACGCGGCCAGGTGCGGTTCCAGGACGCTGACGTAGCTGACGCCGTACTGGTCGCGGTAGCGCCGCAGCCGGTCCGCGATCTCGGCGGGCGCGCCGACCAGCACCCCCGGCAGGCGCAGGAGTTGGTCGTCGTCCAGGCCGCTGGCCTGCTGGATGATCGAGAGGTCGACCTGGTCCGGGCTGCCGCCCACGGCCGCGACGAACAGGTTCAGCTCCACGTCGCGGTCACCCGCGGCGTCCGTCAGCACCTCGACGCGGCGCGCGAAGGCCTCCTCCGGCGGCACGCCCGGCGTCAGACCCGCGAAGATCGAGAAGCTGAAGATGTCGGCCTCGCGGCCACCGAAGCGCAGCATTCGGTCGCCCGCGCCGGACAGCATGATCGGCGGGGCGGGCAGGTCGGGTTCCGCCGCGAGCAGTGCGCGCAGTTCGGGCAGGGTCTTCTCCAGCTTGCGCAGCCGTTCACCGCCGGTGCCGAACGGCTTGCCCACGGCCTCGAACTCGCCGGGCACGTACCCCGTTCCGAGGCCCAGTTCCAGGCGGCCGTCGGTGAGGCGCTGCACGTCGGCGACGTCCCTGGCCAGGTAGGCGGGGCTGAGGACGCCGGTGTTGAGCACATAGGTGCCCACCCGCAGGCTCGACGCTTCCGCCGCGGCGACCAGCGCCGGGAACGGCGCGGCCGTCCCCAGGTGGTCCGGGACCTGGAGCACGTCGTAGCCGAGGTCCTCGGCCCGGCGCACGCGCGACCGCCAGGACTCGCGGGACCCGACCTGGAGCAGGCTGACACCGAAGCGGAACGGGCGGCTGGTCATGGGGGTGCTCTCCTGCGTCGAGGCGGCCGGTGCGTCACCCTCAGTGCTACCAGCGAGGCTGCGCCGTTCGGGTCAACCGGCGGCACGTCGTCGAATTCACGCCACCTTTTCCGGCTTCGGTGTCGACCCGAGGACCGCGCCGACACCGGCGATCACCACCAGGACGATGGCCACGACGTCCAGCAGGTGCAGGTGTTGGCCGAGCACGACCTGCCCGGCGACGGCGGCGACGGCGGGCGCCAGGCTCATCAGCACCGCGAACGTCGACTGGCGCAGCGAACGCAGGGACAGCAGTTCCAGGCTGTAGGGCAGGGCCGAGGACAGCAGCGCCACGGCCGCGCCCAGCCCGAGGGTGACCGGGTGCAGCAGGGCGGTGCTCGCGCCGAAGGGCAGGCTGATCACGGCGCTGACGGCCATGGCGAGCGCGAGCCCGTCGGCCTTGGGGAAGCGGCTGCCGGTGCGGGCCGAGCACAGGATGTAGACGGCCCACAGCACGCCCGCGCCCAGCGCGAACGCCACGCCCGCGGCGTCGAGGGAGTCGAAGCCGCCGCGACCGAGCAGGCCGACCCCGGCCAGCGCCAGCGCGGCCCACAGCCAGCTCGCCGCGCGCCTGCCCGTGACGACCGACAGCACCAGCGGTCCGAGCACCTCCAGGGTGACGGCCGCGCCGAGCGGGATCCGGTCGACGGCCTGGTAGAACAGCATGTTCATGGTGGCCAAGGCGACGCCGAACGCGCCGATGACGGCCCAGTCCGACCGGCTGTGGCCGCGCACCGACGGGCGGCACACGGCGAGCATGACCACCGCCGAGATGCTCAGCCTCATCGTCACCACCCCGAGCGGCCCGGCCAGGGGGAAGACGAGCGCGGCCACGGCGGCGCCGAACTGCTGGGACACGATGCCGCCGAGCACGAGTCCGACGGGGACGGTCGTGGCGCGGGACGCGGTGGTGGTCACGGCGCGACGCTATGCGTGGTTCGCCCGGCGGTGAAATGCCTGTTCTCCAGCGGTTATGCTTGCCGGACATGACCGTCGAGCTGCGTCACCTGCGCTGCTTCCTCGCCATCGCCGAGGAAGCGAACATCACCCGCGCCGCGGCCCGGCTGCACGTCGGCCAGCCGGCCCTGTCGCGCACGCTGCGACAGCTCGAGGAGCACCTGGGCGTGCGGCTGGTCGACCGCTCCACCCACCACCTGCACCTCACCGACGCCGGGCACGCGTTCCGGACGCGGGCCGCGACCGCCGTGGCGGCCGTCGACGACGCGCTCGACCCGGTCCGCGTGGGCACGTGGCCGTTGCGGCTGGGCCACGCGTGGGCGGCGCTGGGCGACCACACGCCCGCCCTGCTGCGGCGGTGGCGCGAGACCTACCCGGACACCGCGCTGGAACTGCTGCGCATCACCGAGCCCACGGCGGGCCTGGCCAGCGGCAAGGCGGACGCGGCACTGGTGCGCGGCCCGGCCGAGGGCCCGCACGCCCTGCTGCTCACCGAACCCCGGCTCGTGGCCGTGCCGACCGGCGGCGACCTCGCCGAGCGCCCGAGCCTGGCGCTGGCCGACCTCACCGACCAAGTGATCGTGCTCAACCCGCCGACCGGCACGACGTCGGTGGCGCTCTGGCCCGCGCCGATCCGGCCGACCGCGACGCTGGTCGTGGCCAACACCGACGACTGGCTGGCCGCCATCGCCGCGGGCCGGGGCGTCGGCGTCACGGCCACGGGCACCGCCGACGTCCACGCCTACCCCGGCGTCACGTACGTGCCGCTGTCCGACGCGCCGCCGGTGCCGGTGCACCTGGTGTGGACCGATCCGCCGCGCCACCCGGCGATCCCGGCGCTGCTCGCGCTGGCCCGCGAGATTGTGGCGCGCTAAACCCGGTTGCCCCCGGAGTGGGTGTCTGGTCGGCTGCGCGGATGGACAAGCAGGCGGTACTGGCCGCGTTCGACCAGCAGGTCCGCAGGCATCCCACCACCGACGGCCGCGTGGAGCGCGACGCCGACGTCGTGCGCACGATCGGCTCCGGCTGGACCGGCGTCGAGTGGACCTCCCTCGACGCCGCGCGCGCCGACGCCGTGATCGCCGCCCAGGTGGCCCGGTTCCAGGGCGCGCCCTGGGAGTGGAAGCACTACTCCTACGACTCCCCCGCCGACCTGCCTGCCCGGCTGACCGCCGCCGGGTTCATCCCCGAGCCGTCGGAGACGTTGCTCGTGGCCGAGATCGCGGATCTCCGCTTGGACTCGACGCCCCCGGAAGGCGTGGAGCTCGTGCCGGTCGTCGACCAGGCGGGGGCGGACGCGCTGGTGGCCGTGCACGACGAGGTGTTCGGCGGGCATCACGCGGCGGTGGGCGAACTGGTGCTGGGCAGCGACCCGGCCACGCTCACGGCCGTGGTCGCGATGGCCGGGGAGACACCGGTGTCGGCGGCGCGGGTGGAGTTCCACCACGGCACGGAGTTCGCCAGCCTGTGGGGCGGCGGGACGTTGCCGCAGTGGCGGGGGCGCGGGGTGTTCCGCGCCCTGGTCGCCTACCGGGCGGCGTTGGCGGCGGAACGCGGGTTCCGCTACCTCCAGGTCGACGCGACGTCGGACAGCCTGCCGATCCTGCGGAGGCTGGGCTTCGTCGACCTGGCCACCACCACCCCGTACGTCCACTCCGGGCTCTAGACGACGAACCCGAGCTTGCTCGGCGTCCCGGCGAGGACGTTGGCGCGGTGCTCCTGGAAGTTCATCGACGCGAACAGGCTGCCGCCGTCTCGGAGCTTCGCGAGCACCGCCTCCTCCCGCAGGTGGATCGCCTCGGCGGCATCGAGCACGGCGTCGAGCTGCTCGGGGGTGGCGACGAGCAGGCCGTCGTCGTCGCCGAGCACGAGCGTTCCGGGGTGCACCTCGACCCCGCCGCAGCGGATCGGGAGTTGCGTGCGCGGGGCGGCGACGGCGGGCCCGGACCGGGAGCAGGTGCCGCGCGCGTACACGCTGAACCCGAGTGGCCGCAGGGTCTCCAGGTCGCGCACCAGCCCGTCCACGACGATGGCGGACAGGCCCTTGCGGTGGGCCTCGGTGGCGAACAGCCCGCCCGCGACGGCGACGGTCGGGGACGCCGACGCGTCGATGACCAGCACGTCACCCGGCTGAGCCACCTCCAGGCCCTCCATGACCGACAGCAGGTCGCCGTCGGACTGCACGGTCACGGCCCGCCCGACGACCGTGCCCTCACCCGCGAGCCTGCGGATGCCGTGGTCCAGCGTCGGAAGGGTCTTGTCCGCGTCGCTCACGACCGACACCGGGACGAGGCGGGCGCGGGTCAGCAGGCTGTCGAGTTCCATGGGGGCACCCTAGATCCACTTCGGTGTGGTGGCCCGCCCTAGGTCGGGCGTGCCGTCGGGGACCGGCGGGCGGCGGCGTGGCAGGCGCCGTAGCCGTCGGCGCGGGCCACGACGCGGCCGGCCGCCACCCGGACCACGGTCTCGGTGTCGTCGTCGACCGCGGGCACGCCCGCCGCGGCGGCGAGGAAGCCCCGGTCGTCGTCGACGATCCGCAGCCGCGGCCACGCGGACCGCGGGACGGCCTGCCGGAGTCGGGTGCGCAGTTCGGTGACCGTGAGCCGGACCAGCGGGGACAGCTCCTCGGGGTGGCTCGTGACGACCACGGCGGTCACGTCGGCGTCGGCGCGCAACGCCTCCTCGATCGCGGTCAGCCGGTGCACGCCGAGCACCGCGACCACGCCGTCGCCGTCGAGCACGGCCGGGTCGCCGGTGAGCAGGTCGGTCGCGGAGGTCGGTGTCCACGGCTGGTCGACGGCGTGGACGGGCGGGACGAGGGTTGGCGCGGGCCACTGGTCGCCCAGGTCCAGGTCGGCGAGCTGCTCGCAGGCGCGCACGACGTTGAAGATCTCCCCGAAGCCGGGCGCGGCGGCGGCCAGGCCGCTCGCGCCGTGCAACGTGGTGAGCGCGGCCTCGGCGACCCGCACCAGCCGACCGGCCGTCGGGTCGAGCCGTTCCAGGGCGAGGCCGAGCACGATCGCGTCCAGGCTCAGGAGCTGCGCGAACGGGCGTCGGGTCAGCTCGTCGGCCATGATCTCCGGCAGCAGGTCCACGCCGAGGCGGGCGTCGCCGTGCGCGGAGTCGGTCGCCATCGGCAGGGCGCCGACCCACGCACGGGCCAGCGCCCCGAGCGCCTCGCGGACCGTCAGACCGGGCTCGCCGGGCACTGCTGGCGCGTGGTCGGCGGCGTCGGCGAGCACGGCGAAGTACAGCGCCCGCTTGCCGGGGAAGTTGGAGTACACCGCGCCGCGGGTCAGCTCGGCGCGCTCGGCGATGCCGTCGACCTTGGCGTCGCGGAACCCCCGCTCGGTGAACTCCGCCCTGGCCGCGGCCAGCACCTTCGCGCGGTTGCGCTCCTGCGTCTCCGCTCTGGTGAGCCGGGCCATGGTCCTCCTACCAGCGTCGGAACGCCCAAGATACCGCGACCATGCGCATGGGCACGTCATCCGGAACTTTTCCGCGTCAAGTTGTCGATGTCGGGGGTCGGTGTTCGTGTAAGTGGTGCAAGCACCGGAACGAGGAGGCAACAGATGAGGCAGTACCTGCTCAGCGTCTACCAGCCCGACGGCCCGATCCCCGGCCCCGAGGTGCTCGGGCCGATCATGGACGACCTCACCGCGCTGGACGCCGAGATGCGGTCCACCGGCACGTGGGTGTTCACCGGCGGGCTGTTCCCGCCGAGCACGGCGACCGTGGTCCGGGCCAAGGGCGACGAGGTCCTGACCACCGACGGCCCGTACGTCGAGGCCAAGGAGCACGTCGGCGGGTTCACCGTGATCCAGGCCCCCGACCTGGACGCCGCACTGGAGTGGGGCCGGAAGATGGCCCTGGCGAGCACCCTGCCGATCGAGGTGCGGCCCCTCCAAGGCGACTCCTGATGGTCGACGTCGCCCGCGTCTTCACCGAGGAGTACGGGCGCGCGGTGTCCGTCCTGGTCCGCGTCTTCGGCGACATCGACGTCGCCGAGGAGGCGGTCCAGGACGCGTTCACCACCGCCGTCGCCCGCTGGCCCGTCGACGGCGTCCCGGCGAGCCCCGCCGGGTGGATCATCACCACCGCCCGCAACCGGGCGGTCGACCGCCTGCGCCGGGAGTCCTCCCGCGACGACCGGCACGCGCAGGCCACCCTCCTGCACGCCCAGGACGACGACCCCGCCGAGGAGGGTCCCGTGCGCGACGACCGCTTGAGGCTCCTCTTCACCTGCTGCCACCCCGCGCTCGCCGAGGGGGCGCGGGTCGCGTTGACGCTGCGGCTGCTCGGCGGCCTGAGCACGGCGGAGATCGCGCGGGCGTTCCTGGTGCCGGAGTCGACCATGGCGCAGCGGCTGGTGCGGGCGAAGGGCAAGATCCGCGACGCCCGGATCCCGTACCGCGTCCCGGCCGAGGCCGACCTGCCCGACCGGCTCCGGGCGGTGCTCGCGGTCGTCTACCTGATCTTCAACGAGGGCTACTCGGCGATGGGCCGCGAGGACCTGTGCGCCGAGGCGGTCCGGCTCGGCCGGGTGCTCGTGGAGCTGATGCCCGACGAGCCCGAGGCCGTCGGACTGCTCGCACTGATGCTGCTGGTCGAGTCCCGCCGCGCGGCCCGCACCACGCCCGACGGCGACCTCGTGCTGCTGGCCGACCAGGACCGGTCGCTGTGGGACACCGCGTTGATCGCCGAGGGCCACGCGCTGGTGCGGGCGTGCCTGCGCCGCGGCAGGCCGGGGCCGTACCAGATCCAGGCGGCGATCAACGCCGTGCACAGCGAGTCGCCCACCGACTGGTGGCAGGTCGTGGCGCTCTACGACCAGCTCATGACGGTCGCGCCGAGCCCCGTCGTGGCGTTGAACCGGGCCGTCGCGGTGGCCGAGCTGGACGGCCCCGCCGCGGCGCTCGCGCTGGTCGACCGGCTGGACCTGGACGGCTACCACCTGTTCCACGCCGTGCGCGCCGACCTGCTGCGCAGGCTCGACCGCCCGGCCGAGGCCAGCGCCGCGTACGAGTCCGCGCTGGCCCGCACCGACAACACCGCCGAGCGCGCGCTGCTGCGCCGGAACCTGGAGCGCTGTTCCTAGCCCGCGAGGTCCAGCCCGCGCGCGGCCAGCTCCTCGCGCAGCAGCCTCAGCCCCTTCGGCCCGAACCCGTGCAAGCGCAGCAGTTCCGCCCCGGTGACGGTGGTGAGCTGGTCCAGGCTGGTGTACCCGGCGTTCTCGAGCGCGCGGCGCGCGGGCGCGGGAAAGCTCTCCGGCAGATCCATGACGACCACCTTCGCGGCCCGCGGCGTGCTCCGCAACGGGCGCGCCGGGCCCCGGTGGCGGGAACGTGCCACAACCGCCGCGCTGTCGGTGCCCGCCCCTAGGATCGGCGCGCACCGTCATCGCCGAAGGAGTTCGCGCATGCCCGAGTCCGCTCCCGTCACCATCCCCGAGTGGCGCGAGTTCCTCGCCGCTCCCGGCACCGACTGGCCCACCACACGGCCCGCGAGCGAGGACGCCGTGCTCGCCGTCGAGGAGCGGCTCGGCGTCCTGCTCCCGCCGAGCTTCCGCAACTTCCTGCTGACCAGCGACGGTTGGGAGGACATCAACACCAACGCGGGCACCCTGGCCGGCGTCGACGCGGTCGAGTGGTTCCCGACGGCCGACCCCGAGCTGTGGGCGGCGTGGAGCGGCCCGGACATGGACTCCTACGCGGAGGAGGCCGCGATCATCAAGCGGTGCCTGCTCCTGTCCCTCGAATCGGCGCAGGGCGATTACTGGCTGCTCAGCGCGGACGAGGTCGGCGAGAACGGCGAGTGGCGCGCCTACGAGTGGTGGGCGGGCGACGGCGGCGACCTCATCGCCCACGACAGCTTCGGCGCGCTCGTGCACGACGCGCGGGACAAGTGGATCGCCGAGGCCGAGGAGGACAGCGCTAGCTGACCAGGGCCTCCACCCGCCCGACCAGGTCGGCGGGCGACGGCATCGCCCTCATCTCGGCCCGCACCTCACCCGCGGCCGCGCGCAGCCGGTCGTCGGCGAGCACCCGGCGGACGACGTCCGCGTCCACCTCGTCCGGAGCGCACGCGAGACCGATTCCGCGGGCGACGACCGCGGCCGCGTTGACGGGCCGGTCGGACGCCCCCTCGCTGGGCAGCACCAGCTGCGGCACTCCCGCGTCGGCCGCGGCGTACAGCGAGCCGGACCCGCCGTGGTGCACGAGCGCGGCGCAGGTGGGCAGCAGCGCGGTCAACGGCACCCAGCCCTCGGCCCGCACGGTGGGCGGGAGGTCGCCGAGCTTGGCCAGGTCGTGCGAGTCGACGGCCAGCACGAACTCCGCGTCCACCTCGGGCGCGAACGCGAGGATCCGCTCCAGCACGCCCACGCCCTGCTGCTTGCCGACCATCGTGCCCACGGTGACGGCGATCCGGGGCCGGTCGGGCCGGTGGAGGAGCCGGTCGGGCAGCACCGCGCCGCCGTTGTAGGGGACGGGCCGCATCAGCCAGCCGTCCCGGCCCGCAGGGGCGAGGCTGGGCGGCACGATGTCGATCCACGGGGAGTCGTCGACCAGGTCCGGCACCCCGTGCCTGGCCAGCGCGGCGGCCATGTGCCGGAGTTGGCCCGCGAGCCTGCTGGGCTCGATGCCCAGGTCGTGGCGCACGCACGGCACGTCGAGCGCGCCCGCGACGAGCCTGCCGAACGGCGCCAGCCGCTCGTGCACCACGACGTCCGGCCGCCACGCCTTCGCCGCCGCGACCGCGCCGTCGGCGACCCACTCGCTCCAGACGCCGAACAGCGCCCCTTCCAGCTCCTCGGTCTCGCCCTCGGCACGGATCCGGTCGAGCAGGTCGCGCCGCTCGGTGGCGAAGTCGACGAACAGGCTCCGCTGCGTCCGTCCCGGCGCGATGTCCACCACCGGCAGCCCCGCCCGCTCCGCGACCAGGCTCTCGCCGAACGTGGCCACCAGCACCTCGTGGCCCGCCGCTCGGGCGGCCCACGCGATCGGGATCAGCGGGAACAGGTGGCCGAGGGAGGGCAGGGACGCGAAGAGCACGCGCACGGGGGTCTCCGGTTCAGCGGGCGAGCAGGGTCAGCGTCACGCCCGGCGCGAGGTCGCGGGTGCCGGTCGGGACGAAGCCGCGGCGCCGGTACAGGGCCAGGGCGGGGAGGTTGGCGGTGCCGGTGGACACGAGCACGCGGTCGGCGGGTTCCAGGGCGTCCAGGGTGTCGAGCAGGGCGGTGGCGATCCCGGACCGGTGGGCGTCGGGGTGCACCACGAGGCGGCACAGGTCGAGGGTGCCGTCGGCGAGCCGGACCCACGAGACCGCGCCGGTGAGGTCGTCGGTGCCCAGGAAGGACTCGCCGCAGGTGCGCAGGTCGTCGAGCGACTCGTGCAGCGGCGGGATGCCGTCGAACCCGATCAGCGCCGCCTCCACCGCGTAGGCGGCGCGCTGCAACTCCCACAGCCCGCGCAGGGTGTCGGGGTCGGCCAGGTCGAGTCGGCGGATCACCTGATCACCCTAGCCGGCGGGGTCGGGTGATATCCCACGAATTCGCGGGATTCGCTACCGCCGAGCGGCAGCGGTCGTTCGGCCCAGAACGGGACCGCGCGGGCGAATCGGAGAAATAGGAGATTGCCCGCGCCCGCGGCCGCCGCTACGCTTGCCCTCGCCGGAGGGGTCCGGTGACGGTTGTTGACTTCCTGGGGGGATTCACCACGTGAAAGCCATGTTCCGTCGTGCCGCGCTCGTTTTCGCCGCGGGCCTTTCCTTCGTGGTCGCCGCGCAGGGCACGGCGAGCGCCGCGGTGCCCGAGCCGCTGAAGGCCACCGACAGCCGGGAAGCCGCTCACCTGAGGAAAGCCGCGGTCGCCGAGTCGTGCCCGCAGCCGGGTCAGCGGGTGACGGTGACCGGATCGCCGAACGTCTACCTCGTCGACCCGGACTACTACCTCTACCTGATTCCCGACGAGACCACGTACTTCAACCTGTGGGACAGCTGGGACGGCATTCAGATCAATGACGACCTGGCGAATTGCTACGAGTACTACTACCCGATGAACAATGCGCACCTCGCCGGTTTGCGTGGAACCCCGAACGTCTACGTCTGGGATTCCCTGCTGGGCACCGCGGGTGAATACCGTTTGGTGACCACGGCGGACATCTTCACCAAGTACGGCTTCTCCTGGAGCAAGATCAAGTCCAAGCGGACCGTCTCCCCCGTCACCGACGTGTGGCACTGGGACTACTGAGCCACTGACTCCCGAAGCGGCCGGGCGGGCTGGTCGGCCGCCCCGGGGGGGGGGGCGGCCCAAGCATAGGGTTCAAGAAAACAAAAAAAACCCCACG
>NZ_JBHYHC010000191.1:0-13155 GCF_042738955.1 Umezawaea sp. NPDC059074 | reverse complement strand
CTTTGTCGGGCTCAAAAGGCGGTCCAAAGAGAGTCCCGCCCGACTGCAATTTTAAGGCCGAAATCCCCATGTCAAATCGGCCACGTTCCGTGGCCTGTGGCTGCCAGTCCCAGCGTGGTTGTCAGGTGGCTGCTGCCAGTCCCAGCGTGGTTGTTGGTCGGCCCTGGGCTCCAGCCAGGTCATCACCTGACCCTGTGCCGGGGTGGTGGGCCACTGCGTTGCCCCGGCGCCTGCTTGTGGTTGATCATCCGGCCCTGTGCCTGCGTGGTGAGCCACCACATCGCCTTGGGCCTGCTTGTGGGTTACCAAGCCTTTGTCCTTAGTGGACTTCGTTGTTGGCGTTATGCTGGTGTAAGTGGTGGTGTCCGCCGCTTCTCTGTCATGGCTGTGGTGTGGAGGTGTCGTGCCTGGTCAGCGTGCTGATGCGCGGCGTAACTACGCGCACATCCTGGCTGTTGCCGTGCAGGAGGTCGCCCTGCACGGTGCTGACGCGTCGCTGGAGCAGATCGCTCGGATCGCCGGGGTCGGGTCGGCTACCGTGCGGCGGCATTTTTCCACTCGGCGGGCGTTGTTGGACGCTGTGTTCCAGGAGCGGATCGAGGAGTTGGGGGCTTGTGCTCGGCGGTTGAGCTCCGTTGCGGATTCTCGGGCCGCTCTGGTGGAGTGGTTGGAGGCGTTGACCGCTTATGCCGCTTCCGCTCGGGGGATGGCTGCTGCTCTTGCGTTGGACGAGGTTGGGGAGGAGCACGTGCATGCTTGTTCCGCCAAGCTCGTCGACTCCGTCGACCCCTTGTTGGAGCGTGCCGTGCGGGACGGGGTGGTGGTCGCTGGGGTGACCACCGCCGACCTGATCGCGTTGGTGACCGGGATCGCGCTCGCTACCGAGCACCACGCTGATCCGTTGGGGCAGGCTGAGCGGTTGCTCGCGTTGGCCGTGGCGGGGATCAGTCCGTTGCGGTGAGGGTCCTTTGTGGACCCCGTGCCAGCCAGTTCTCGACCTGCTGGGCGTATTGCGGTGCCCATTGGGGGGACCACGTGCGGAAGTAGACGTGCATCGTCAGGGCGTGGAGGACGTGGGCCAGGTCCACTCGGTGTTCCCAGTCGTCCGGTAGTGGGCACGCGGTGGCGTAGGCGTCCAGGAACACCGCGCGGCCTGCTGGGAACTTGTCGAAGATGTGCTCGTCGAGTTTGCCGAAGTCGCGGAAGCGGTCCGTGTAGGTGGCGTGTTCGAAGTCGAGGACGCAGGTGATCCTGTTCTTCGCCACCAGGAAGTTCGGCAGCCACAGGTCGCCGTGGACCATCGTCGGCACGCTGGCCGTGCTGTCCAGGCGTGACACCGCCGCCGTGATGGCGTTGTGGAGCGCGGTGGTGTCGGGGAAGGCGTCCGTTCGGGTGAGGAGGTCGGTCACCTCGGTCTCCACCGACTCCTCCAGGGTCTTGGCGTCGCCGAATGTCGTGCCCTTGATGCTGTGCACGCGACCGATGACGTCCCCGAGGTCGCGGCACAGGGTTTTGCGGGTGTCCTCGTCCAGGGTGTCCCACACGTCCGCCGCGGTGTCGCCCTCGTGGAAGTCCTGGATGAGGACCGGGCCGTTCACGTCGGGATCGTGGTCGACCACCTCGCGGTGCCGCACGACCGGGATGCCGTGGTCGGCCGCTACTCGTGTGCTGGCCACGAGTTTGTGGAGGTGGTCGGGGTTCCGGTCGCGTTGGGGGACCTTGACCAGCAGGGTGCCCTGGTCGGTTTCGGCGATCCACTGCTTGCTGGTGTAGCCGGCGTCGAGTGGGCGGATCGAGGTGACGGTGAGGTCGGGACACGCTCGGTCGAGGACGCTGTGGATCACGCTGTCGTTGGGCACCGCGGCAGGATAGGGGGCCGGGGTCAGCCTGTCGCCGGTGTTTGCGCGAGGGTGCGGGCCAGCCAGGTCGTGCGGGTGGTGCGGGCTGCCGTGGAGAGGGCGGCTCGGGGGTAGAGGGCGTCGAAGCCGTGGAAGCCGCCCGCCCACAGGTGGAGTTCGGCCTGGCCGCCCGCTGCCCAGATCGCGGTGGCGTAGGCGACGTCCTCGTCGCGGAAGACCTCGGCGGAGCCCGCGTCGATGTACGTGGTCGGCAAGCCGGAGAGGTCGTCGGCCAAGGCGGGGGAGACGTAGGCGGGGACGTCGGTCCGGTCGCCCAGGACCGAGCGCCAGCCGAACTCGTTCATCTCACGGGTCCAGACCGCGGGCTCGCCGGAGAACTGGGTGCTGGACGTGGTGTTGTTGCGGTGGTCGAGCATGGGGCAGATCAGCACCTGGGCGGCGATCGCGGGGCCGTTGCGGTCGCGGGCCATCAGGACGGTGCCCGCGGCCAAGCCGCCGCCCGCGCTGGCTCCGGCGACGATCACGCGCGACGGGTCGACGCCCAGTTCCTCCGCGTGCTCGGCCACCCAGAGCAGGCCTTGGTAGCAGTCGTCCACGAGGGTCGTGCCGGTCGCTTCCGGGGCCAGGCGGTGGTCCACGGTGACGACCACCGCGCCGAACTCGTCCAGCCACTCGAGCGGGATGTCGAGTTGGGAGAAGCGGTTGCCCATGATCATGCCGCCGCCGTGGATCCAGTAGACGCACGGTGCCGGGGCGGTGGAGCCGGTGGGGCGGAAGACGGACAACGGGATGTGCGCGCCGTCGGCGGTGGGGATGGTCAGGTCGTGGTGGTCGACGGCGCGGCCTTGGAGCAAGGGAGCCAGGGGAGCGGCGGCGAACTGGCGCAGCTGGGCGAGCATCTCGGGGTGGATCTCGGTCATGAGGGGCATGTCGGCCAGCAGGGCGCGCAGTTCGGGGTCGAGATCGGGGCGGGGCATGGTGGAGTCCCTTCGGGGAGTCAGAACGAGGCTTTGCCGCCGACGGGCACGGCGTCGGTGTAGGTGGACTCGCCGACCAGCAGGAGTTGGAGGCGGGCGACCAGGTCCTGTGCGGGGGTGGTCGCGAAGAAGGCCGCGTGGGCTTCCGGGGTGGTCCAGCCCTCGGTCACGTGGACGACGTCCGGGTCGCTCGCCGAGCGGCTGACCAGGAAGACGACGCAGTCCTCGTGCGGGAGGGAAGGGGCGGCGAGCAGGAGGGCGACCAGGTCGTCGCCCTTGCCGAGGTGGGCGGTCATGGTGGCCTGGAAGCCGTGGGTGACGGTCATGGGATTCTCCAGCGGTGGGGGAGTGCGATGGACCAAGTAAACCGTTGCCACCTGCGGGAACGGTAGAACCAAACTCCCGGTCATTTGCCTGATCCTCTCCTTGTCAGGAGGATCGGACACTGGTTCACTCGGTGCGTGGACCTTGATGAGCTGAGCGGCCTGCTGGCCCGGCACGCGCGACCGGACGCGACCACCGCCATCGACGGGGTGCTGATCTCGAAGGTGGACCGCACTACGACGTCCTCGCCGTCGATGTCGGGCACGGTGTTCGCGCTCATCGCGCAGGGCGCGAAGCACATCGCGTTGGGCGATCGCGTGTACGAGTACGGCGCTGGGCAGTACCTCATCGCGTCGGTCGACCTGCCGATCACCGGGCGGTTCACCGAGGCCGATCCCGAGCGGCCCGCCGTGGGGTTCGGGCTGGTGCTGGAGCCCGCCGCTGTCGCGGACCTGCTGCTGCACGCGGCACCCGGTGACCTGCCGCCGGGCGGGGGCACGCCGTCCGGAATGGCCGTGGGTGACGCGCCCGCCGAGTTGGTGGACGCGGTGACCAGGCTCGTGCGCCTGCTCGACCACCCGCGTGATCGGACGGTGCTGGCCCCGCTGCTCAAGCGGGAGATCCTGTGGCGGCTGATCACCGGGCCCCAAGGCGCGACGGTGCGGCAGTTGGGGCTCGCGGACAGCGGGCTGGCCCACATCGCGCGGGCGGTTCGGTGGATTCGCGAGCACTACGCGTCGGCGTTCCGGGTCGAGGACGTGGCGCGGCTGTCGGGCATGAGCGCGTCGGCGTTCTACCGGAACTTCCAGTCGGTCACGGCGATGAGCCCGATCCAGTTCCAGAAGCAGATCCGGCTCCAGGAGGCCCGGCTCCAGCTCGCGGTGGACCCCCGTGACGTGACCGGGGTCAGCCGCCGGGTCGGCTACGACAGCCCGTCGCAGTTCAGCCGGGAGTACCGCCGCCAGTTCGGCGCGCCGCCCAGCCAGGACGCCCTGCGCCTGCGCGAC
Organism: Umezawaea sp. NPDC059074; assembly: GCF_042738955.1. NCBI lineage: Bacteria > Bacillati > Actinomycetota > Actinomycetes > Pseudonocardiales > Pseudonocardiaceae > Umezawaea > Umezawaea sp. NPDC059074. Next base: position 8,988 of record NZ_JBHYHC010000191.1, on the reverse strand, counting down.
GCCCCGGCGGTCTAGCCGTCACGCCGACAGCGCGCGCCGCCACTGGTCGGCGACGGCGTGGCGCAGCCGTTCGGTGGCGACGGCGTCGGGGTCCAGCAGGCGTTGGAGGCCGACGCCGCGCAGCTGCCCCATGATCGCGACCGCCACGTCGCCGGGGTGCACGTCGGCGCGGATCGAGCCCTCGGCCACGCCCGCCTCGACGTCCGCGCGGAGCCTGGAGCGGAAGCCCTCGTCGCGGTCGCGGAAGAGGTCGGCGAGGTCCACCGACGTGGCGGACTCGGCCCAGAGCAGCAGGAACGCCCGGCTGATCACGTCGATGTCGCCGAGGGCCGCGGTGTAGCGCTCGATCACGGCCAGCAGGCGTTCCAGGCCGGGGGAGAACTGGTCGAGTCCTGGGATGAACCCGCTCTGCGTGGCGTGCGCCAGCGCCTCCACCAAGGCCTGCTTCGAGCCGAAGTGGTGGTTGACGATCCCGCGGCTGTACCCGGCGCGCTCGCCGACGCGGGCGAGGGTCAGCGACCGCAGACCCGACTCGACCACGAGTTCCGCCGCGGCGGCGACCAGCGCGGACTCGGTGCGCTCCCGGCGTTCCCGCTGGGTGCGCCGGGCCGGGCGGGGTGCGTCGACGACCATGCCGCCAGTCTACGACACACACTTGCGTGACGATTGACAAGTATGTGAGCCTGTCGGCATGAGCGAGACGAGCCGTGCCCCCGTGGTGCTCCTCCACGGCCACCCGGAGACCGCCGCGATCTGGGGGCCGCTGCTCGCCGAACTCGGCCGCGACGACGTCACGTGCCTGTCCCCGCCCCGGTTCGCCGCCACGGTGGACGAGTGCGAGCGCCAGGTGGTGGCCGAACTGGCGGCGTTCGGCGAACCCGTCCACCTCGTCGGGCACGACCTGGGCGGCGGCCACGTCGTCCGGGTGGCGACGACCCACCCCGAGCTGCTGCGCAGCTGGGTCAGCGACGCGGTCGGCGTGTTCCACCGCGACCACACCGGGCACTACCTGGCCGGCCTCTGGCGGACTCCCGGTGTGGGGGAGGTGGACGTCCGCCGCCGGTTCGGCGGTCCCGTGGCGGACCGGGTGCGGACGATGGTCGGCCGCGGGATGCCCCGCGAGGTGGCCGAGCGGATCGCGTCCGACCAGGACGAGGCCACGGGCCGGGCCGTCCTGGCCCACTACCGCTCCACCGGCGCGCCCGTCGACCTGGTCGCCGCGGCCCGGCGGCCGGGGCTGGCGCTCCTCGCGCCCGCCGACCACCTGGTCGGCACCGCCGCTCACCGCCGTGAGGCCGCCGTCGCCGCCGGGGCGCGGGTGGAGGTGCTCCACGGGCTGGGCCACTGGTGGATGCTCCAGGACCCGGCCCGGATCGCGCGGGTGCTGACCGGGTTCTGGGCGTCAGCACCCGCCGTTCGGTCCACTTCGGACGGTCAGAACAGTTTGCCCAGCTCCGGGGCCGCGGCGGGTCGGCCCAGGTGGTAGCCCTGCGCCTGGTCGCAGTCGAGGCGGCGCAGGATGTCGAGCTGGAGCGCGTGCTCGACGCCCTCGGCGACCACGGTCAGGTCCACGGCGTGGGCCATCGCGATGATGCTGGTGACGATGGCCTCCGCGTCGGCGGACTTGCCGAGGCCCGCGGTGAACGACTGGTCGATCTTGAGCAGGTCCAGGGGCAGCGTCAACAGCTGCGCCAGTGACGAGTAGCCGGTGCCGAAGTCGTCGATGGCGAGCCGGACGCCGAGGTCCCGCAGCGCCGACAGCGTGCGGGCGGCGACGATCGGGTCGCGCATCAGCGCGCTCTCGGTGATCTCCAGGCACAGCGCGCTCGGCGGCAGGCCGGTCCGGTCCAGCGCGTCCCGCACGGTCGACACGAGGTTGGGGTCGTCGAGCTGGCGCGTCGACAGGTTCACCGTGAGTTCGAGGTCCGGGTTGTGCCGCGCCCGGAGGTCGACGATGCCCCTGGTGGCGGTGCGGAGCATGTGGACCCCGACGATGTTGATCAGGTCGCTCTCCTCGGCGAGCCCGATGAACTCGCCGGGGGAGATGAGGCCGTAGCGCGGGTGCGTCCACCGCAGCAGGCCCTCGACCATCGTGGTGCGGCCGGTGCGGAGGTCCACGATCGGCTGGTAGGCCAGCCACAGCTCGGCGTTCTCCGGGGCCCCGCGCAGGTCTTGTTCGAGCCGCAGCCGCCGCTGGGTGCGTTCGCGCAGGTCGACGTCGAAGAACGCGTGCCGCCCCCGGCCCTTCGTCTTGGCCTCGTACATCGCCAGGTCGGCGTCGCGCAGCAGGTCCGCGCCGTCGCGGGGGTCGTCGGGGTCGGCGATCACGATGCCGACGCTCGCGTCCACGTGCAGGTTTCGGCCGTCGACCGCGATCGGCCGGTTCAGCTCGACGCGGATGTGCTCGACCAGCGCCGCCGCCTCTTCCGGGCCCGCGGTGCCGTGGGCGATGACCGCGAACTCGTCGCCGCCCAGCCTGCCGACGACGTCACCCCGGCGCACGCCGCGGCTGAGCCGGTCGCCCAGCACCTGGAGCACCTCGTCGCCCGCGCCGTGGCCGAGGGAGTCGTTGATGATCTTGAACTTGTCCAGGTCGATGAACAGCAGCGCGGTCCGGCCCGCGCGGTGGCCGCGCGCCGCCCGGCTGAGCCGCTCGATGATCACCGTCCGGTTGAACAGGCCGGTCAGCGCGTCGTGCGTCGCCTCGTGCTCCAGCATCCCGTCGATCATCCGGCGCTCGGTGATGTCGGTGAACGACACCACCACGGCCGACGGCCCGTCGCCGCCGTCGTCCAGGGCGTGGCAGCTCAGCGACAGCCAGATCCGCTCCCCGTCCGGCCGGGTCATGCTGAGGATCTTGCCGTTCTGCGGCTCCCCGGTGAGCCGGGTGCGGGTCGACAGGTAGTTCGACGCGGGCAGCCGTCCCCCGGTCTCGTCGTACAGCTCGGCCAGCGTCGTCGGCAGGCCGATGACCTCCTGCTCGCGGATCCCGAGGATGCGCTCGGCCGCGCGGTTGGCCGACTCGACCAGCCCGGTCGGGCCGACCACGATCACGCCCTCCTCCAGCGCGGCCACCACCGTGGTGAAGTGCTGCTCGGCCCGCCTGCGCGCGGTCTCGTCCGCGCAGATCAGCACGTACCCGTCGTCCATCCGCGCCACCGACACGCGGACCGCGAGGGTGCCGCCGTCGGCCCGGTGGTGCACGGCCTGCTGGACACCGCCGCCCGCCAGGATGGCCACGGGGTCGAGGTCCGCGTCGATCACCCGTTGGATCGGCTGCCCGATGGCCTCGCCCGCGGGATGGCCGTACACGGTCTCGGCGGTGGGGTTCCAGCTCGTCACCACGCCGTCCGCGGTGGTCGCGACCAGTGCGTCGCTGACGTGGGCCACCAGGGCGGCCTGGTAGTGCAGCGCGGCCGCGGCCGCCTTCTGGGCCGTGACGTCCCGCATGATCACCTGGAACGCCGGACGTCCCTCCCAGGTCGTCCGCACGGACACCGACTCGACGTCCAGGGTGCTGCCGTCGCCGCGCAGGAGGACGGCCTCCGCCGGGGCGCTCGCCGCACCCGGCACGCCTAACTCGGCGATCCGGTGCAGCATCTCCGCGACCGAGTCCGGGTGGACGAGGTCGACGATCGGGCGGCCCATCAGCTCGGCGGCCGTCTCCACGCGGGAGAACCGGAGCGCCGCCGGGTTCGCGTACACGATCTGGCCCGCCTCGTGCACGACGATCGCGTCCGGCGACAGCTCCACGAGCAGCCGGTACCGGTCGGCGAGGTCGGTGAGCGCCTGCTCCTGCTCGTGCCGGGCGGTCACGTCGGTCGCGATGCCCACCAGCCGCCGCGAGTCCGGGTCCGGGGACAGCCGCGCCCGGAACTGCACCCAGCGGACGTCGCCGGAGGAGGTCTCGCAGGGCTGTTCCAGTTCGAAGTCCTGCCACACCGGGGTGGCCTTCGCCGCGACGGTCAGCGGAGCGATCAGTTCGGACAGTCGGGCCCTGACCACGTGCTCGGGCGCGCCCGCGACGGCGAGCACGTCGTCGAGCCCCGGCATCCAGGTGACCGCGTCGGTGGCGAAGTCGAACCACCACACCACGGACTTCCCGGCGGACAACGCCAAGCCGACCACCAACTCATGGTCCACTCCGACGTCGCCCATGAGTTCCTTCACGTAGCGGCTCCCAGGCCCGTTGTTCCGTCCGACCATCGTGGAGTACTACTACATCGTTAGCGCAAAGCCCACTCAAGACCGGCACACGGTGTGTCGTTATATCGGGTGACGGCGGCGGCCGGGGGCGCGGGGCGGCGTCGCGGCCACCCGCTCGGGCGAGTCCCCTCCGAGTCCACAGTGGATTCGAGGTCCGCCGGGCGCGGCCGAGGCCCCCGGAACGTGCTCTGATCGCCGCCTACGCGCGGGCCGGCACCGTTACCATAAGTGGGTGTCGGAGGCGGAAAAACGGTGTGCTGCGGCGCATCCGGGTGGCGTGGGCGGTGCACGCCATTGGCGAGCCGCCGGTCAGCACGAGTCCGCACGGCCTGCTCTGCTCCGTTCGGCGTATCGCTCGCCGCGGTTCGGGTGACGGCGGTGTCGGCCCTCGAGTCGGGAGGGAGCGGAATGGCAGCGCGAGGTGTGGGGATTTGCGGGATCGGCGTCGTCAGCGGGTACGGGTGGGGCCGTGAACCGTTGTGGGACGGGCTGTTGAGCGGTGAGCCCGCGGCGACGGTGGTGCCGGGGCTCGGGCAGAAACCAGGAGACGCCGTGTGGGCGGCCTGCGTCCCGGACGGCGGGGACCCGTCCGACGGCCAGAGCCGGTTCGCCCGCGCCATGCGCGCCTCCGCGCGGGAGGCCATTCGAGACGCTGGGGACCGGGGGTGGCTGCCGGGACGGCGGGTCGGCCTGCTGCACGCGGTCGTCCTGGGCGAAGTGGACCTGTGGCGCGACTTCTACACCAGCCGAGGCGGGTCGCTGTCGGTCCGCGAGTACCTGGCCCTGATGCCGTCCACGCCGATGTCGTCGCTGATGCAGGAATACGGTTTCCACGGCCCGGCGATGAGCGTCTCCGCGATGTGCGCCTCCGGCAACGCGGGCCTGATCACCGCGAAGTCCTGGCTGGACGCGGGACTGGTCGACGACGTGGTGTTCGTGGCGACGGACCTGTCGCTCACCCCGGAGAACGTCTCGCACTTCGTCCGGCTCGGCGTCGCGGTCGTGGACGCGGAGCCGCTGGACGCGTGCCGCCCGTTCCAGCAGGGCAGCCGCGGTTTCATCATGGGGGAGGCCTCGGTGTCCTTCGTGCTGTCCCGGCGGTCGGAGCGGCCGTACGCGTACGCGCTCGGCGGCGCCATGTCGCACGACGCCCACCACGTGACCTCCATCGACCCCGGCCTCGCCCACGTCACGAGCTGCTTCGAGGACGCGCTGGTCAACGCCCGCGTGCCCGCCTCCGCCGTCCGCTACCTCAACGCCCACGGGCCCGGCACCGCCCAGTGCGACCTCGCCGAGGCGACGGTGCTCGACCACCTGTTCCCGGAGTCGACCGAGGTGTACTCGGTGAAGCCGCTGACCGGCCACTGCCAGGGCGCGGCGTCCGCGGTCGAGGTGGCCGTGGCCGCGCTGGGCTACGACCGGGGGCTCGTCCCCGCGCCGAGGACCGTCGCGTCCGGACACCCCCGGCTGCTGAACGGGCCCACGCCGATCGACGGCGGGATCACGGTGAAGTCCTCGCTCGGCATGGGCGGCCACAACTCCGTGGTGGTGCTCGCGCCCCCGGCGTGACCGGGGATCAGGGGTCGAGGCGGACGGTGACGGTGACCCGGCCGCGCTCGTCGCGCCGGGCGACGCCGTGGCCGCCGCGGTCGACGCCGTCCAGGTCGAGCGAGAGCGGGCCGCCCTCGCCGAGGAAGTTCCGCCACCACGACTTGGCGTCCGGGAGTCGGACGCCGATCGTGACGACGTCGCCCGCGCGCCGGTAGCCGACGGGGGTGCTGAACACCCGGCCCGACCGGCGGCCGGTGTAGGTGAGGACGGTGAGGTGACGGCGGACCGCGGCGCCGAACCGCGGTGAGGACCGCAGTTCGAGCACGCACCCGTTGACCCGGTTCACCACGTTCTCGGGGATCCGCATGCCGTCGACGCTAGCAGCGCGGAGCCGGTCCACCCTCCGCTCGCGATCAAGTGAGAGGCAAGTGCCCCAACGACTCTCACGCCACCGCGGCGGGCCGTCGGGACAGCGCGAACCAGGTGGCGAGGCCGATCGGCACGATGATCCAGCACGACAGCATCCGGTAGCCCAGGGTCGCCGCGGTCGCGGTGGCCTCCCCGGTGCCGAGCAGCACCAGCCCCGCGACGAGGCTGGTCTCGATCACGCCGATGCCGCCGGGGCTGATCGGCACCTGCCGGACGAGCTGGATGCCGAGGTAGACCAACCCGACCTGGACCAGCGGCAGGTCCACGCCGAACGCCGTGCTGGTGATGAGCAGGCAGGCCAGGTCCGCGGCCCAGTTCGCGGCGGCGAACCCGATCCCGGCCGCCCAGTACCGCGCGGGCAGCGCCGTCACGTCGGCCAGCCGGGCGCGCACGACCCCGGCGATCCGCCCGCCCGACCGGACGGCCTTGACCTTGGGGGCGGGGAGCGGGCGGTGCAGCGCGAACCGCACCACGACGGACGCGACGGCCAACGCCCCGACCACCGTCGCCACGACCTGCCAGGCCTCTGGGAACAGCCACGCCGCCGCCGTGCCGACCAGGTACAGCCCGCCCAGCCCGGCGACCGACACGACGCCGGACAGCACCATCACGGTCGCCGCCGTGGACCGGCTCGCGCCGAACCGGCGGAACTGCTCGACGGCGAACGCCGCCGACACGAACGACCCCGCAGGGAACGTCATCGACATCGCCGACCGGCTGTAGGTGATGGCGACCGCCGACCCCACGGGCACCCGCACGCCGAACCCCGCGAACAGCACCTGCTGCTGCCGGGTGAACAGCCACAGCGAGAACACCTCCACCACCGCGGCCACCCCCAGCAGCGGCAGGTCGACCCGCCGGAACGCCTCGGCCAGCACTGCCCACGGGGGCAACTCCTCGCGGGCGAACCACGCCACCGCCCCGACGGCGACGACGGCCACCCCGACCCGGAGCCACCGCCGCCCCCGTCGTGGGGGAACGGGGTCGGCGGTCGGTGCGGGTGCGTCGGAGGTCCCGGCGTCCGCGCCCCGCCGTCGGCAGGGGGCGAGAGGTGCGGCCATGGGGGCCTCCGGTGGTGAAGGTGGTCGGATTACGCGGGTGTGCGGTGGCGGTACGGGAGCAGCGCGGCGGCGATGACCGCCAGCACGCAGATCCCGCCGCAGACGGCGAACGCCGTGCTGTAGGCGTCGAGCTCGGGCAGGGGGAGGCCCGGCACGGTGTCCGCCGCGAGGACGGCGGTGGCGATGGCCGTGCCGATGGAACCGCCGATCGAGCGCAGGGTCTGGTTCACGCTGTTGGCCACGCTGGTCTGCTCGGGGGAGACGCCGCTGTTGAGCAGGGTCGGGATCGCGCCGAAGGCGAGGCCGAGGCCGAGACCGAGGAGGCCGGTGGCGAGGGAGAAGTGCCAGTGCGCGTCGTGCCACCCCAGCAGGAACCCGAACGTGGCGGTGGCGACGACCGTGCCGATGAGCAGCGGCCACTTCGGGCCGATGCGCTTGATCAGGAGCGAGGCAGCGGCGGCGGCGACGAGCGTGCCCGCGGTGAGCGGCAGCAGGGTCAGGCCCGCGCCGAGCGCGTCGGAGCCGAAGCCGTAACCGAACCGGCTCGGCGTCTGCACGAACTGGATGACCAGCACGAACGCGCCGAACATGCCCGCGCCGGTGAGGAAGGCGGTGATGTTCGTGCCGAGCACGACGGGCGTGCGCATCATGCCGATGTCGATCAGCGGCTGCCGCACGCGCTGCTCCACGACCACCCACGCGGCCAGCAGGACCAGCGCTCCCGCGAACAGGCCCAGCACGCGACCGGAGTCCCAGCCCCAGCTCGGGCCGCGGTTGATGCCCAGCACCAGGCACACCAGGCCGCCGCCGAGGGTCAGCAGGCCGAGGACGTCGACGCGGAACGCCCGTGCGCGCTCGGGCAGCCGGATGAACACGGCGGTCCCGACCAGGCCGAGCGCGGTCACGGCCCCGGAGATCCAGAACATGCCCTGCGCGGAGACGCCCGCCTTGACCAGGAGCCCGGAGATCAAGAGGCCGGCGCCCGCGCCGATGCCGGTCAGCGCGCTCAGCAGCGCCAGGCTCGACGGCACCCGCTCCGGCGGGAACAGCGACCGCACGATGCCGATCGCCAGCGGCATCACGGCGAAGCCCGTGCCCTGGAGCGCGCGGCCCAGCAGCACGACCGCCATCGAGTGGGACACGGCCACCAGCACCGAGCCGAGCGTGACCAGCGCCAGCGTGACCATGATGATCCGCTTGCGCCCCACCGAGTCGCCGAGCGAGCCCAGCAGCGGCGTGAACACCGCGGCGGACAGCATGTTCACCGTCACGACCCAGGACACGTCGGCGAGCGTCACGTCCAGCGACGCGGCCAGGCCGGACAGGATCGGCATGACCATGCTCTGCATCACCACGACGGCGAACGTCGACAGCGCCAGCACGAGCAGCACGGCCATCGGCTTCGAGTCCGCGCGCGGCTCCGACCGGGTCGTGGCCCGCGGCGGCGTGAGGGTTTCGGACACCACGACCTCCGTTTGTAATCAATTGACGACTTGGACGCTAGGCTGTCGGCGACGGCCAAGTCAACGATCGACTACTTGCTCGCCGGTGATCGCTGTCACAGGGCGTATCCGCTGCTCTAGACTCATGTCGTCGGACGAGGACATCGGCTGGAGGCTCGTGAAGGACACCGGAGGTCCGCCGCGGCGACGCGACGGGGCGGCCACTCGCGCCGCGCTGCTGGCGGCGGCGCGCAAACTGATGGCCGAGCGCGGCGTGGAGGGGACCAGCACCCGTGACG